>JACRBK010000587.1 GCA_016234525.1 Chloroflexota bacterium | reverse complement strand
GATGGGACTCAAAACAAACCTACCGTTTCACCAGAAATTGATCGACAGCACGCGCTTTTTAGCCGGGCGTTATGATACGCAGTTTGTCGAGCAGCATTTGACGATGCGCCCCGAAGAACAAGAGGGCGGCGAACAGGCCGAGATTGCCGCGATTTTGGCGACATTGGTCGAACACCGCCAGCGCCAGCAGGCGTTACAATTTACGGCGGGGCCGCAGCGCAACGCCTCTCACTGGAAATGGGGCGCGCGGCGGTAGAGAGCCATCAGCTATCAGCTCTCAGCGGTCAGCCTTCAGCAAAAACAAGTTGACAGTAATCAGTGTTGAGCTTTCAGTAAGGGCGCAGCAGCGGCCGCGCCCCATTGGTGCCAGGCTTAGCCGTTTGCGCCGGACGCTCAAGCGCTCCGGCTATGAAAAAACCGGTAGCCCACTGATTGCTTCAATCCATTAGTCTTAGGGTAATCTGTAGGGGCAGGGCTTGTCCTGCCCTGGGCGACGCAAGCATCGCCCCTACAAAAAGCGACGGTGAATACTCAATATGACGAACTCACTTGAACTCAAGAAGTTTCTAAACCTGAATCTTCTGCTCGTTTTTGCGGTGGTGGCGGTGCTGCTGCGCGTCATGGGCGGCGGCGATGTGGGGATTTTCACCACCTCGGCGCTGGCGATCATCCCGCTGGCGGGGCTGATCGGGCGCGCAACGGAAGAAATCGCGGTGCGGATCGGCCCCAAAGCGGGCGGGCTGCTAAACGCGACACTGGGCAACGCGGCGGAATTGATCATCACGATTTTCGCACTGCGCGAAGGTCTCGTCGAACTGGTACGCGCCTCGATCATCGGCTCGATTTTGGGCAATCTGCTGCTGGTGATGGGGCTGGCGATCTTGTTAGGCGGGCTGAAAAACGGCGTGCAAACGTTTGATCGCCGCCACGCCATGACCAACGCCACGCTGATCCTTCTGGCGTTTATGGCGCTGGCGATTCCCTCCCTGTTTGATGCGACATTCACCGAAAACGAGGAATTTGAGTCCGCCTTTCTGTTCAGCGAAGGGATCGCGCTGATTCTGATCCTGCTCTATGCCTCAAATCTGGTGTATTCATTTACCACCGAACATCAGACCGGCGCGGTTCCTGAGACGCACCACGAGCCGGAATGGTCCACACAGACGGCGCTGATTGTGCTGGCGGCGGCGACGGTCGGCATCGTCTTTATGTCCGAATTTCTGGTGGGCTCCGTCGAACCGGTGGTCCACGAACTCGGCTGGAGCGAACTGTTTGTCGGTGTGATCATCGTGCCGATTGTCGGCAACGTGGCCGAACATCTTGTCGCAGTCCAGGTGGCGATCAAAAACCGGATGGAATTGGCGATGACGATTGCGCTCGGTTCCAGCTTGCAGGTCGCGCTGTTTGTCGCGCCGGTGCTGGTCTTTATCAGCCTGTTGTTTGAACACGATCTGACGCTGGCATTCAGCCTGCCGGAAGTGATCGCGCTGGCGGCGGCTTCTTATGTTGCAGCATCGATTACCGAAGACGGCGAATCGACGTGGTTTGAAGGGGTGATGCTGCTCGGCGTGTATCTTATTGTGGCGCTGGCCTTTTTCCTGCTGCCGGGCTAGATTCACGCCTCACCCCTGGAATGTTGAGCCAAGATTGTGTTGAGTGAGGCTAACACGGGGGAAAACGGCTTAAGTTAGTTGGGGGATCAGGGTAAAACCGGGCGCAGCGTACCGCGCCGCATCAGACGGTGTTTTTTCCATACGGTTGGATTCAGCTAAGGACAATCTCATGAAACTGTTTCGCCATAGTGTGCTCGTCGTCATCATTGTGTGTGTGGCGGCGCTCGGATCAGGAGCCGTGATCGCGTCTCCGGATCAACCCGCGTCTGTGCGGCTCGCGCAGACCGCCCAGACTCCCGATGAAATTTGCGCGGCAGCCGATACTGCTGCCCCTGAAAATCGCACCTTTGAGAAGGCCGATCAGGTGTTAGCCGAAGGCGTAGACTATTGGGCCGTGATCTGCACCGAAGCCGGGGCGATCTACCTGGACCTATACCAGGATGAATCCCCGATCACTGTGAATAATTTTGTCTTCCTCGCGCAGCAGGGATTCTATAACAGCACCACGTTCCACCGTGTGCTGCCGGGGTTCATGGCGCAGGGTGGCGATCCCACCGGGACGGGCAGCGGCGGGCCGGGTTATGAATTTGAAGATGAAACCAGCAACGGGTTGGTATTCGATCAGGTGGGCCTGCTGGCGATGGCGAATGCCGGGGCCAACACGAACGGCAGCCAGTTTTTTATCACCTACGGCCTGCCGAACTGGTTGGATGGCGCGCATACCGTCTTCGGGCGCGTTTATCAGGGCCTGAACACAGCAGAACTGCTGACACCACGCGATCCAGAGCAAGGTCCGGAGACTGACGGCGCGGCGCTGAACACCGTCGTGATCATCGAAGACCCTGCCAGCGTAGACGCGGCGCCCGATGGCCCGCCCAACGCGGCCCATTTCCAGGCGCTTTTCGAACTGGTGTTGGCCGGGCAGATCAATGAGTTGTTTGTGATGAATCCCGAATTCACGCACACCTACGATCTCGATGGTTTGGCCGCGCTGTATGGTGAGGGGTTGGCGGACACGATGCGCACCTACCTTGAAAGTAAGGGGTTTGTCGGCGGGGCCTCGCTGGTGTTAAAGCTGGGCGAATGCCCGGCCAATCCGAGCGATCTGCCGATCTGGGGCCTATCGTTCCAGATCGTAGAGTTTAGCGAAGACGGTGTGGCGGAAGAAGTGGCCTTTGATGACGCGCGCGCCGAAACCTTGATCGGCGGCGGGGCGTTTGAGGCGTTTGCTGATCCGGCGGATGTGGCCGGGCGGGTCTTTAACCGCGCGCTGGCAGAGGTCGATGGCTGCGGCCCGACGGGGCGTTTTTACCGGTTGGATATGCCCTATGGGCGTTATCTGCTGACGGTTGATCTGCTGCTGGACAGTGATTTTGTCAACGAGACCAGCGAACCGACTGCCGCGCAGTATCTCGGCTATGTGATGCAAGATATGGTTCTCGGCTCATTGTCGGGGACATTGGACCGGGGCAGCAGCGCAGCGGAGTAGTTTTTATGAAATACCAGACGATTGTAAACGGCCAGACGTTTGAAATTGACATCAACGAAGATGGCCGCCTGATGGTGAACGGCGAAGAACGGGCGATTGATTTTCGGGCGCTGCGCAAAGGCGAATTATTTTCGCTGCTGCTCGATCACCAGAGTGTTGAAGCGGTGGTCGAGGAGCGCGACGGGCAGTACTATGTGCTGATCAGCGGCGATATGTACGAAGTGAAGGTGACGGACGAACGCAGCCGCCGTTTAGCCAGCGCGTTCATGTCGTTTGGGGATGCCAGCGGTGAGGTTCCGATCCGCGCCCCGATGCCCGGTATGATCGTGCGTGTGCCGGTGACGGAAGGTCAGGCCGTGCTCAAAGGCGAGACGGTGGTGATTCTCGAATCCATGAAGATGGAAAACGAACTCAAGGCCCCGCGTGACGGCACGGTGCATCATGTGTATGTGTCGGCGGGAAGCAGCGTCGAGCAAAACAAGGTGCTTGTCACCATCGCGTAGGGCAGGCGTTAGCCCTGTTCGCGCTGCCGGGCGGTATAATAAGTGCTCTGGCAGCAAAATAAGAACGGCCCGAATTACCCCTATCCCCCGTCGATGCTGCGCATCGCTCCCCCTTTCCCCGCTTCGCAGAGAAAGGGGGAGCAGACCGCCGCTGCGGGAGAATTTCCCCTCTCCACCAGCGCAGTGGGGAGGGGATCAAGGGGTGGGGCTGCTCTTGCTGAAAGCTTCTTCGACCTTTCCCGGCTGCCAGAGCATGGACAGCCGGGTTTTTGTGTGTGAACCATGAAACTCTATCAACGACGTTTTTTCAAATGGATGGTGGACGGCCTGTGGCTGATGGGGCTGGCGCTGTATCTTTTTGCCGGGCGTGATAAAGCGCCATTTCACGGTGATGAGTCTACGCTGGTCACGATGAGCCGAGATTATTTTTACCTGCTGCACGATGGCGACCTGGATCGCGTGCTGTACGACGAGCATCCTCAGAACGCGGCAGAGCAGGAGCTGCGGATGATTAATGGCACCGTCGGCAAAATGGCGATGGGGCTGGCGGCGGATCTGGACGGTCTGAAACTGGAAGACCTGACCGAACCCTGGGTCTGGGAATGGACGATGGCGCAGAACGAAGCACTGGGTCACAAACCCGGCTGGAAGCTGCTGCGCGCCACGCGCACCTCATCCACGCTGCTGACGGTATTCAGCGTCTGGGCCGTGTTCGGGATCGCGCGGCTGGCGGCGCAGCGGGCGGCGCGCAAACGCCCGGCGGCCTATGCCGCCAGCCTGATCTATGCGACGACGCCCGCCGTACTGCTGAATGGGCGGCGCGGCATGATGGAAGGTTCGCACCTGTGTTTTGCGCTGTTGGCGATCCTGGTGGTGCTGCTGGTCGTGCGCGAACAGGCACGGATTCCGATCCGCCGCCGGGCGCTGATCGGCTGGACGGCGCTGTTTGCGGTGATGAGCGGATTCGCACTCGCCAGTAAACACACGGCGCTGATCGCCGTGGTGGCGGGGTTCGCCGCGCTGATGACCGAGCCAGTGATCCGCGCGTATGCTGAGGCGGCTACGCCGCACCGCAAACCGAACCGGCGGCGGATCGCGCGCTGGATCGGCGCGGTGGTGTTGATGACATTAACCTTTGTGGCGCTCAACCCGGCATGGTGGTCGGACCCGTTGGGGATGCCCAAACGAGTCGCCGAGGAGCGCCGCCGGACGATCAGTGGACAGGTGAACGTATATGGCGGTTTTGATAATGTCGGCGCGCGGGTTGTAGAATTTGTCGAACAGTCGTTATCGGCGGGCAAGCCACGGTATGACGAGGCGCGCGGTTTTTCCGTGTATATCGCCGATGAGATCAAACAGTATGAGGACTCCGGGTTGGCGGGGCGGGGGGGAAACCTGTTGTGGGGTGCAGTGATGTTGGGATTGCTGAGCCTGGGACTCTCTGCCCTGGTGAGCCGTTGGCGTGACAGTGCTGCCTGGACGATCCTGCTGTGGGTGGGGATCACAGCGGTGGCGCTGCTGATCACGGTCCCGTTCGACTGGCAGCGTTATTATTTGCCCATCCAGCCGCCGGTAGCGGTGATCGCCGGGATCGGGGTGGGTCAAGCAGTCGATTGGTTGGTGAAAAGGGGGGAATAGTGCTTAAGCGACGAGGTTTGTATTGGCTCCTGGATAGTTTGTGGTTGCTCGGGGTGGCGTTGTTCGTCTTTGCAGGGCGCGACAAGGCGCCATTTCATGGCGACGAATCGACGTTAGTGTTTATGAGCCGTGATTATTATTATCTGCTGCATGAGGGCGATCTGGACCGTGTATTATTTAGCGCTACGCCGCGCAACGAGACGGCCCAGCGTTTGCGCATACTTAATGGGACAGTGGGTAAAATGGCGATGGGATTGGCCGAAGACCTGGACGGCCTGTCGCTGGACGACCTGAATAGTAATAAATGGAACTGGCGCTTAACATACGAGGAAAATGTCGCGGCAGGTCATATGCCCAGTGTGCGGGCATTGCGAGCAGCACGCACCGCGTCTGCCCTGCTGACGGTCATCAGCGTATGGGCCGTGTTTGTGATCGCGCTGCTGGTGGCACGCCGTCGCCCGGCAGCCTATATTGCCAGCCTGATTTATGTGACCACGCCCGCCGTGCTGCTGTTTGGGCGGCGGGCCATGTTTGAAGGCTCGTTTTTAGGCTTTATGACTCTGGCGCTGCTGGTGGCGTTGTTTGTTGGGCGCGAGCAGGGGCGAGTCCCGGCTCGCCGCTGGGTTTTGATCGGTTGGACAGCGCTGTTTGCGGTGGTGAGCGGATGTGCGCTTGCTAGCAAACATACGGCGGTGATCGCGGTCGCGGCGGCCTTTGCCGCTCTGATGATCGAGCCGGTACTACGCGCTTATACGGCCAAGCTTCCCCCACGTGAATGGATCAACCGGCAGTGGGTTGTGCGTTGGGGATGGGCGGCGGCGCTGGTCGGTTTTACCTTTCTGGCGCTCAACCCGACATGGTGGAGTGATCCGCTCCGAATGCCCCAGCGCACCTTATTAGAACGTAAAATGCTGCTTAGTACACAGGTCGAAACATATGGCAGTTTTGATAACGTGCAGGCACGGTTCGCAGAGTTTGTTGATCAGGCAGTCTACGCTGGACCATCTTATGGAGGGCTGACTACTGAAATTGAGATCGAACGTTACGAAAAAAATGGATTGGCAGGGCGCGGTGCGGGCATCGTGTGGGGGATTGTTCTGGCGGGGTTGTTAGGGCCGGGATTATTCATCCTGGCGCGGCGCTGGCGTGAGAGTGATGCCCTGATTGTCCTGTTGTGGACAGGAATCACAGTGATTGTGTTGGTGTTCTTCAATCCACTGCGAATTCAACGTTATTATCTGCCCCTCCAACCCCCATTGGCCGTGATCGCCGGGGTAGGGGCGAGTATGATAATCCATTGGATGACGCACAAACGGCGGAGTGTAGAAAAAATTGATTCCTGATTGGTTGCAGCCGACTATTGTTTTATTTCCCTTCGCGGCGTGGATCTTCTGGGGCGTCGGGATTCCCTGGGCGCTGGCGCTGCTGCCGCGTGATTTGTGGCGCGAGCGGATCACCGTGATCACGTTGGGGATGGCGCTGGGGCCGCTCGGTGTGACGGTGATACTCTTCGCGCTCGGCACGGCGGGCCGGATCACGCTGGCGGGGACGCTGGTGGGCAGTGCGGTATTGGCGGGGGTCGGGATAGCCGTCAGCTTTCAGCGGTCAGCTTTCAGCAAGAACAAAAGCGGCCTCACCCTCGACGAATCAGGCCGCATAGAGAACAGTGAGGCGCGAGGGGTAAATTTCGGCGAGCGGCTGATTCTGGTCGGGATCGCGCTGCTGATCGGGCTGAACGTGATCGTGACAGCCTATTGGCCGTTTTTGGCCTACGATGTGTTATGGGTGTTCGGTTATAACGCGCGCGTTTTTGTATTAGAAGGGCATATCCCATCCGAGATCGGCTACTATCCCCAGTTGATCCCGCTGAGTTATACCACCATGCAGCAGGCGTGGGAAGCGTTAGGCCATGCCGCGATCAACGATCATGCGGCGCGGGTGGTGATTCCCTGGTTCAACGTGACGGCCATCCTGATGGCTTACCAGTTAGGACGGCGAGTATTTCAGTCGCGGCGGGTGGCGCTGCTGTCGGCGGCGGTGTGGGCTTTTTACCCGCATGTAGCGGCGTGGTCCGGCGCGGGCGATCTGGAGATCGCGCTGACACTGTACGTCACCGGGGCGGCGGCGTTTTTTGTCGAGGCGTGGCGCACCGAACGCGCGCGTTTTGCGGTGATCAGTGGGGTGCTGCTGGCGGGCGCGTTGTGGACCAAGCCTACCGGCGGCGCGCTGGCGCTTGGTGTGATGCTGGCGGTGGGCGGATTCATGCTGCTGCACGCGCGACAGCCGAAAATTTGGTGGCCCAAGCTGCGAATCGCATTGATCACCGGGCTGGTGTGCGCTCCCGTGGGCAGCATGTGGTATGTTCGCAACCTGGCGCTTGGGCATGAGGCCGTGACCTTCCCGGCGACGTATTGGCACAGCTTCGCGCAGCGATCCGGGCAGGAACTCGGCTGGCCGCTGCTGATCGCGGCGCTCGTAGCAGGGGGAATAGCTATCAGCCGTCAGCCGTCAGCTTTCAGCAAGAGCAAGGGTGAAGAGGGGACTACCGCCGGAGACTCTCCCCTTTCTCTGCGCAGCGGGGAAAGGGGCCAGGGGATAGGGGTAAAAAAGCAGGGCGCGGCAAGCAGCGCCCCTACACATAACCGCATGGTCCGATTTTTGCCACTCTTGGCGCTGATTCTGATGATCGCGGGCGCGCTGCCGACG
>JACRBK010000583.1 GCA_016234525.1 Chloroflexota bacterium | reverse complement strand
CGGTTCGCCGTTCGCCAAAATCTGCGACACGGTCCAGTAGATACGCCCATCCTCCATCGAGGGGACCAGGGTGGTAGCAGTACTCACCGGGTCGTGGCCGCGCCGGGTATAGGTCGCTGAGATGACCACCTGATCGGGCTGCAAATCTACCACCACATCGGTGATCGTGCGCCGCCAGGGGTTGCTGACGCGGTAACTGTCGTTGATCTGTTCTTCGGTTAGAGTCTTGGTGCGGGTGTCGCTGTCTTGCGCGGCGGCGGGCATCACCAGCGCCCCCAGCGTAAACACGACGACCATCACGAGAACTAGGCGCGACAACGTTTTCATGTTTCAGGCTCCTGTATAGGTTCAGTGCATCGGACTTTCATGCTCTATCATGCGCCCGAACTATTTCCGAAACGTTATGCCCTGTAAACTGTCTGTAAAATGATGGCAAACTTTTTCAAGCGATGGTTTTACAGTTTCGCCTGCGCGCTCAGCGGCGCGGCGGACGCGGGAAAAAGACGCTGGTACGCCGCCTATAGTCGTCGTATTTGGGTTTCTGGCGCATGGATTTTTCCAGCATCGCCACGCCCGACACAAACACCAACAACAGGCTCATGATCAGCGGGCCGAAGATCGTCAACACGCCCCAGCCGGTTCCCAACGCGATCAGGAAATAGCCCCACCATACCGCCGCATCGCCAAAATAATTCGGGTGGCGGGTGTACGCCCACAGGCCGCGATCCATGACTTTGCCCTGATTGGCGGGATTCTGCTTAAATTTCATCAACTGCCAGTCGCCGCCCGCCTCAAAGAAAAACCCCACCCCCCACACGGCTGCCCCTAACAGATCAAACAGGGTGAAATGATCCGGCGCGCGGTGGACTTGCGCCGCCAACAGAGTCGCGGAGATCAGCCACAGGATCACGCCTTGCAGCAGAAAAACCTGGAAAAAGCTGAACCACCAATAACGCGCTGGGCCGTATTTGCGGCGGAATTCCTGATAGCGAAAATCTTCGCCTTTGCCCCGGTTGCGCCACGCGATATGTGCCGACAGCCGCACGCCCCAGATCGTCACCAGCGCTGTGATCAGCACTTTGCGCCCCTGGAAACCATCTTCGCTCAGCACGAAATAAACCAGCGAAAGCACGACGAATCCCAGGCCCCAAAAAATATCCACGATGCTGGCGTTTTTCAGGAATACGCTGGCGATCCAGATCAGCGTCATGTAGATCAAGGCGACCAACGCTCCCGCTGCCCACACGTTGAAGAATGACATTTTGGAATTTTACCCCTATCCTCTGGCCCCTTTCCCCGCTGCGCAGCGGGGAAAGGGGAGGCGTCGTTATTGTGCAGAGCGCTGCGCCCAGTTTTTCCCTTGTTGAAGAGGTGAGGCCGTGTTTTTACTAAAAACTAAGAACTGTTAACGGGCTACTCATCGCGGCACGCCTTTAACAACATGAGCGCGCATCGCGTCCACATCCCAGGCAGCGGTCCACTCGGTTCCGAAAGACGGCGCGCGGAATTCCTCGATCCACCATGTCACGCCCATGGCTTCCGCCTGCGCGACCTGATCGGCAAACTGCGCCGGATCGCGGCTGACCGGCCCGGTGATGTAGACAAAATCGAACGGGGCAGCGGGATCAGCCCGGCAGCTTTGGGTGAACTCAATCGCGTCTTTCAGGTGCGCCAGGGTATTGCCCTCCGGCAGCAGCGGACACATACCATCCCAGCGCGCCGCCCGCCGAAAAGGGGCTTTGTTCGGCCATGCGCCTGCGATCCAGATCGGGATGCGCGGCTGTTGGACGGGTGGCGGGGTAAATGTGCTGCCCCCGACCCGGTAATATTGGCCGGTGTAACTGAACGGCTGCCCGCTCCACAACCCGGTGAGAATATCCAGCCCTTCATCGAGCATCCCCCCGCGCGCTTTGGCGTCAGTCTGTTCGCCAAAATTGCCCCATTCTTCGCTGCGCCCCGTTCCCAGCCCGGCCCCAAAGATCAGCCGCCCGCGTGAAAGTTGATCGAGTGCGACGGCCTGCCGGGCGACTTTCCAGGGGCGGCGGCGTGGGAGCGGAGTCACCAGCGCGCCGATCTTGATCCGCTGCGTGTTCACGGCAACGGCTGCCAGCGTCATCCAGGGATCAACGAGCGGGTGCTGCGTCGGACGATCAATGTGATCCCACAGAAAGAAGCCATCCCACCCGGCTTGTTCCGCCAGCCGCGCAAACTCGATCACTACAAACGGATCGCTAAACGGGCCAAAGTTCGGCAGGTCAATTCCAAAACGCATCATACAGGACTCCCTAAGTAGCGGTTGAAGATTTACCACGTTTCCAACAAGAGACCATCAACTTGTTTGAAATGATCGTCTCGTGTCACCAGTGTCAAGCCATACTGAACAGCAAGCGCAGAAATCCAAATATCGTTTTCAGGGATTGGACGGCCTTTCACCGCTAATTTCTGCTTGATCTGCCCATAATGAGATGCCGTTGTTTTTGAGCAATCCAAAACTGGATATTGAGCAACAAATGTTTCAATCCGCGCCAGATTGTCTGTTATACGCGCAGACTTGTGCGCCCCAAAGTAAAGCTCCCCTAACACGATGGCCGATAGATAAACCGTGATTCCAGTGAGATGGTTTGCAAGCGACGGTTCCTGGTTGAGAATCGCTACCACAATGTTTGTATCAAGCAGGCAGCGATTACCACTCACCGTGATCAATCCTTTCGCAGCCCTCTTCAATCGCCTCCGCGATCTCAGCCAAGTCAGCTGGATCAAAATTGACCTCACGAGCGCGCGCCGCTAACACCTCACCGGGAATACCCGGAGGAAATGAGCTTTGTAAATGAGTCGCAAAATCCAACACGCGTTGCTGCTGTTCTTGAGTCAGCGAATCAAGTTGACGAACAATCTGTTCTTTTACGGTCAATGTAACCATTTTGCCACATCCTTTCGTGCCCTTTCTATCCCCGATCTTATCACGACTCCCCGCGCCATTTGCCATACGCCAAAGCAGGGATACGCGGTTCGGGCAGTTCGCGCTGCATCCCAAACGACGAGGCAAAACGCGCCGCCATATCGAGCAGAACTTCCAGCGGGGCATCCCCGTCTATCGCCAGGAATTTATCCTGCGTCATGAACGTTACAAGATAGGGTCCCCCGCCACCACCCGATTGATCGACCACTGCCGCGTCGATGCCGCCCGTCGTCCAGATTTGCACGCCTGGCTTAAATTCCAGGTGATTGACTGCCAGCCATTCGCCGATAGTGACATAAATCGAGGGCGATTCGGTGATACGGATCAGGCGGCCTTCGGCATTGTAATACAACATCTGGGCCACCACGCCGCCGGAGGGCGCATTCAACGCGACAAATTCCGCGCCTTGTTCATCCGCGTTGATGCCATAAACACTGTCGAGTTCATAACCGTCGGGTTTGCCGCGCGGCACAATCGGATCG
>JACRBK010000582.1 GCA_016234525.1 Chloroflexota bacterium | reverse complement strand
GGTGTTTTTAGCTGCGCGACTCGACGGTACTCTGCCATAATGAATCCTTTTTACAGTCTGCGAAAATGAAAACCACCATCCACATTAATGACTTCGCCGGTTGAGAATGGCAAAATCCCTTCGGCCAGCGCAACGACTGCTTTTGCCACATCATCCGGCTGACCCCAGCGCTGAATCGGTGTTATCCCTTCCGCGATCAGCCGGTCATATTTCTCGGTCACCGGGCCTGTCATATCCGTTGCGATAATGCCGGGACGCACTTCATAAACATAAATGCCATACTCAGCCAGCCGATCCGCGAAAAGCTGGGTCATCATGCCCATGCCCGCCTTTGAGATACAGTATTCTCCCCGGTTCGTGCTGCTCGTATAGGCGCTGATCGAGCCAATATTGATAATCTTGGGTGCGGCGGTACTGTCGCGCTGGCGTAATTCAATCATGGCCTGCGCCACCTGTTGAGTCAGGAAAAACGGCCCCTTAAGATTGACCGCCATGACCTCATCGTAACTAGCTTCAGTCATCGTCAGCAAATCGGCACGCTGACGAGGCGCCATCCCCGCATTATTGACTAACAGATCGATTCGTTGGTGCTGCCCAAGAACAGCTTGCACCAGCCGGTTACGATCAGCGGCGCTGCCAATATCGGCTTGCACAGCGACAGCACGTCCACCCACCTGCCTGATCGCCGCTGCCGTCTCATCAGCCGCCCCCGCATTACTGCGAAAGTTGACTATCACCTGCCAGCCCTTTTCAGCGAGCGCCAGCGCAATCCCGCGACCAATCCCACGCCCGGCGCCGGTCACTAAGGCGACCTGTGGATCACTCACCGGACAACTCCTTGATAGTTTTGCTGACCGCTTCCAGGAAGAAATAATCTCCCCACATCACGCTTTCATCCACGCCCAGCCCCTTACGTTCGTGATAGATACCATGCTTTAGAATGCCTTCCCATCCCGGCGTATTAATCGCCAGAAATTCCGGTTCGGTGAGGGTATCTACAATACGCAGTGCATAATCACGATACAGCCGGGCGCGCACCAGATCACCCGTCCGATTCGCCAACTGGAACAGTCCACTGGCGGCAATGGCGGCGGCTGAACTCTCATAAGGAATGGCAGGCAGGGGGTCTGACCAGTCATTCGGCGGGATGCCGCGCGCGGGCGTCTGTTCCATATAATAATTCGCGCACGCTTCTGCGGTTTGCAGAAAACGCAGGTCGTGTGTGAACCCATACACAGTCCCAAAACCATATAACGCCCAGGCTAATCCACGCGCCCACGACGAATCGTCGCGCCAACCCTGATGGGTGCTCTGGCGCAGAAAAACGCCTGTTTCGGTATCGAAAATGCCCTCGTGCGCGGTACTGCCGTCGCCGCGCACCAGATAACGCCGAGTGGTCAGGCTGTGCTGTGTGGCCGTATACAACAGGTCAGGATCACCTGTGGCCTGTGCCGCATAAAAAATGATGCCGACATTCATCATAATATCAATGAACAGACTCTCGTCAGACACAAATGAACGAAGATACTGCCCCTTTTCTTTGAATCGCAGTGCGAGCGTTCGTCCGGCCTCGATGACCACATGGTTGACCGCCGGATCCCCGGTCAGGTCATACCAGCGTTTCCAGGTTGACCAAAACAGAAATCCAAGGTCGTGAACATTTCGATCTGTCTTACGATGTTCGAGCAAGCGCGAATAGTGTTCTGCTTTTTCACGCCACCCGTCATCTCCGTTTTGTTCGTATACTAACCATAATTGACCACCAAAAAATCCTTCACACCAGTTGGTCCAGGCCTCTCCCCCGTGTTTCCACTTTCCATTCACCGTATACATTGGGAAATAGTCAGGATGCTTTTCTATCAGATGACGTAATTGTTGTTCAGCAAATTGAAATGTTTGGTGGCATTTATGTAACAGATTTTTGTGTTCGTTCAACTTGTTTTCCTCTCTTCCGAAAACGTCCATACTGCCGAAAGCGCCGATCATCAGCCTTCCCGGCGCAGGACGATCCGCCGTATATTCCAGGTGTTTTCCTGGCGGTCATCCTCCGACGCTTTGATCCGGGCGATCTCAGCAGCAATCCGCTGATATTCCTGAGATGAAAGGTGAGACTGGACATAAGGATCGGTCTGCCAGACGGTTTCCACGTTGGGCAAAAACCACGTCGCCGCCTGAAAATTCGCGACCAAAACGCGATCACACACCGATGCCACCACCTCGGACTCATACTGGCCCGCCGCCAGCGTCTCCCCGATCCATAAGTTCGCGCCCTGCGCGGCGATCATCCCGGCGTTGGTATCAAAATAGCGCTGAAAAACGTCGATCTTACTTTCGACCGAATCCGTTTCATCCACAAACAGCAGTCCGCCCGGCTTTAGTGCTGTCAGCCAGCGGTTGACCATTTGCACTGCGTCCGGCAGGTGGGAAAGTACAAATCGTACATAGATCACATCGGCCTGCACCGGCAGGGGAATTTGCGTAAGATCATGCTGGATGAAGGTGTACGCCGGAAAATGTGCAGCGGCCATCTGGAGAAAATAAGGGGCGTTATCCAGGCCGTAGACCCTGGAACAGCCTGTGGCCTGCGCCAGCATATCTGTCGTGAAGCCCGGCCCGCAGCCCAGGTCTGCCGCCACCGCACACGGCTGATCGCTCAAATGCTGCCGGATAAACTGGGCCGCCAGGGGATTAAAAACGCTGGCGATGCTTTCCAGGCGGCTGCGGCCCGCGTCGTCCGTGCCGAAGGTATATTTAACCACGCATTCCTCCTCGATTGACTTTTCCTGTAATTGTACGCCAGGGTAGGGAATTGCGGCTTGGTCTTTTTGTGGCAAACGTGGGCCAAGCCGAAAAACAATACGTTCCATTGGTTGGGGTCCGATCCCTCCCCAGGTTAGGGTTGTATGACGTTATTTGAGGGTATATGCGATTCTGTCGAAAGAAATTGTTTGAGATGAAATCCAAATAGCTCCTGTATCGAGTACTGTTCCAGCAACGTGCTGGGCAGTTGATTACCCTGTAAAAGTAGGACAAATCCATGAATAGAGGCCCAGATGCTGACGGCAATGAGCTGAGTGTCACCTTGCAGCAGAGTGCCTTCTGCCTGGCAATCAGCGACAACCGCGACCACGAGGCCAAAACACTGTTTTGATTGCTCTACATACTCAGGATAATTCTGTTCAACCTCGACTACCCCTGAAAAGGTAATCTTGAAGTGATCAGCCTCATCAATCGCAAACTGGATATAGGCATGTGCCACGGCCAGTAATCGAGCTAAGGGATCGTTCGTGCTGTTCTGAGCAGTCACAAGCTGTTGGTAAAGTTTTTTGTATCCTTCGGCTGCGATAGCCGCGATCAACGCCTGTTTATCGGCGAAATGAGCGTAGGGCGCCGCATGACTCACGCCTGCTTTTTTTGCGACATTCCGCAGACTGAGGGCTTGCATCCCCTCTTTCGACAGGATCTCAATTCCCGCCCTGATTAAAGCATTTTTGAGATCGCCATGGTGATAGTTCGTAGTCATCGTAGAGAACCTATCGGAGTATCTTGACGATGTAAAGATTTAATCATACAATCTTTACAATGTAAAGTTAAATGAATAATGTGGTGAATCATGGACGATTACGAGTCTCTCCGGCAGCAGGTGCTTGACTATGCCTGCAAATTGGCTCAAGAAGGTTTCTTGAAAGGCACAGGAGGAAATATATCAATTCGTGTACCCGGAAAAAACATCCTCGCAATTACCCCCTCTAATCAAGATTACCTCACCATGGCGGCCGATGATATTTGCGTTTACGACTTTGAACACCAGCCCATTCTGGGAGCGTTGAAACCATCCATTGAGATGAGTTTGCACATCACCGTCTATCAGGCGCGGCCCGATGTGGGCTGTGTGATGCACACCCACCAGGAATTTGCCAGTGCCGTGGCACTCATCAACAAATCAATTCCGGCCTTATTCGATGAGCAGGTACGATTTTTGGGGCGCAGCGTTGAAGTCGTCCCCTATGCTCCCTCCGGAACCGGAATGTTGGCGAGACAGGTACGGAAAACAGTCAAGAATAATCATAACGCTTATCTCTTGAAGAATCACGGCACCTTGTGTCTGGGCCCTACCCCAGAACGATCGTATCATAATGTGCTGCTGCTCGAAAAAGTGGCTACAGCCTATCTTTTGGCGCTGTGCACCAACGAAAAGATAAGCAAGATTCCGGTCGTTATTCGAGAGATTGCCTTTGCGAAGCTGCGCAGCGAACAGAAAAAACTGGCGGAAAAGGAATAAAAGGGAATAACGTGATGGAACACACGATGATTGAGCAGCAGTACGCGATTTCGAAGTGGCACGACACAGATGTTGTGTATGCTCAACTGCGGCAGCTTATTAACCAACCGCTCCGCCCGATCCGCCGGGATAAAATGCAGGAGTATCTGGCGTACTTTGATGAAAAATGCAAACGTTCAAAAGCGCTCACGGATGAAGCTAAGCAGTATATTCCCGGCGGAGTACAGCACAATCTGGCCTTTAACCATCCATTCCCCATTGCCATCCGTCGCGCGGAGGGCGCCCATCTTTGGGATGAAGATGGCAATCGTTACATTGATTTCTTGCAGGCAGGCGGTCCAACGGTATTAGGCAGCAATTATGCCCCGGTGCGCGAAAAACTGATCGAACTCATTCAGGAATGCAGCCCGGTGACCGGACTCTTCCATGAGTACGAGTTGAAGCTGGCAAAAAAGATCAACCATCACATGCCAGGCGTGGAAATGTTCCGCATGTTAGGGTCCGGCACCGAAGCTGTGATGGCGGCCATTCGTGCGGCGCGCGTGCACACGGGCAAGAAAAAAATTATTAAAGCGGGTGGAGCCTATCATGGCTGGAGCGACCAGATGGTGTATGGGCTTCATATCCCTGGCACACGCCGGAAAGAAGCCACCGGGATTCCACGCGCGGTCAGCAAACATACCCAGGAATTTTATCCCCATAACCTGGACCAACTGCGGCGAATGTTATGGCTCAACCGGGCGCAAGGGGGAACGGCGGCAGTGATCGTCGAACCTGTCGGCCCCGAAAGTGGGACGCGCCCGGTACCTTTTGACTTTAACCAGAAATTGCGCGAACTGTGCAACGAATTTGATACGCTGCTCATTTTCGATGAAGTCGTTACCGGTTTCCGCTTGGGGCTGGGCGGCGCACAGGGTTATTTTGGGGTCAAACCCGACCTGACCATTTTCGGCAAGTGTATTACCGGCGGATATCCTATGGCGGGCGGTGTCGGAGGAAAAAAAGAAATCATGCAGCATTTCGCTGCGGGTATCGGCGGCACAGGCGAACGCGCTTATGTGGGCGGAACCCTTTCGGCTAATCCTTTAAGTTGTGCCGCAGGCTATTTTGCGATTGAAGAAATGGAACGTACCCATGCGCCGGTCTTAGCGGGACTCGCGGGAGATCGGCTGACGCAGGGCTTGCAGGCCACTGTTGATCGTTTGGGCTTACCCTTTGTCGTTTACAACCAGGGATCAATCGTCCATCTGGAAACATCAGGCGTGATGCTGCTGGACTTCAAGAATCCGCTCAAACTGCTCCGCGAACTCAAGCCGCGCAAACATATGATGGAAGAAATGGGCGCCGCTTTTATGGCACAGGGAGTTATCACGCTGGCAGGCAGCCGACTTTATACGAGCATGGCGGATACAGACGATGTTATTGATGACGCGCTCAACCGATTTGAGGCCGTGCTTGCTTGCATAGAAGGTGTAGGATGAACCATTTCATTCTGGTCCATGATGTGGGGACAACCAGCAGCAAAACCTGTCTCTATCGCCTGGGGGACCGGATTGAACTCGTCCAAAAGGCGCTGGAAGAATATCCGCTCTATGTGTTGGACAACGGCGGCGTTGAACAAGACCCGGATCAGTGGTGGGAAGCGATTTGTCGCGGCACACGCGCCGTCCTCGAACAGGCTCAGGTTTTGCCCAGTTCGATTCAAGGGATGGCATTCTGCGCGCAGATGCAGGGCTTTATTCCAGTAGACGCTGCTGGAAAAGCGATCCACCGCGCCATGAGTTATATGGATTCGCGCGGGACCGCGCAGCGAAAGCGTTATCTTCAGGACGGCCTCATTAAGATCGAGCAAATGAACGCCTTCAAATTGCTCACTGCCCTACGCATCACGGGTGGGGCGTCTGCCTCAGTGAAAGACCCGGTGTGGAAATATTTGTGGCTGCGCGATGAAAAACCCGACATCTTTCACGCCATGCACCAGTGGATGGATGTCAAAGATTATTTGGTCATGCGATGCACCGGCAAGTTTACGTTAGGGACCGATTCCGCTCATGCCACTTTTTTATTTGATACCCGTCCTGATAAATTGCAGTGGCACGAGGGACTGTGCAAAACTTACGATGTGGATTTGAATCATTTGCCGCCGGTCATCCAGCCTACCGATAACGTTGGCGGGCTGACTGAGCAGGCTGCCGAAGATTTGGGGCTGCCTGTTGGAGTGCCCGTTTTCGGTGGAGGTGGTGACCTATCGCTGATTTCTCTGGGGTCGGGCAACCTGGATACAAACACCACCCATATCTATATCGGCACGTCAGGGTGGGTCTGCGCGACGGTAGACCGCCGAATGACAGACGTCAGCGGCATGGTCGCCTCTATCCTGTCAGCGCTCCCCGGTAAATACAACTACATTTCGGAGCAGGAAACCTCTGGGCGCTGTTTACAATGGGTCCGCGATCATCTGGCGTTGGATGAGATCGGGATCTACCTGGAACAAAAAACTGTGGCGGATAAAACCGAGGAATACACCTCACTTTACCACTTTATGGGTCAGGTGGTTGAACAAACAGCGCCAGGTGCGGGCGGCGTGATTTTTGCGCCCTGGCTGCACGGCAATCGATCCCCCTTCGAAGACCCTTATGCGCGGGGCATCTTCTTTAATCTCAATCTGCAAACTGGCAAACGCGATATGATCCGCGCCG
>JACRBK010000091.1 GCA_016234525.1 Chloroflexota bacterium | reverse complement strand
TTGTCAGTAGTGGTCATCAAAGTTCCTTTATGCGGTCACGCTCACATTACGCCCCAATGCCAAAAAATCAACGAGGCCCATAGCATTCAATAAACAAATCTTTGAGAGAAGTGGGTATTAACGAAGCGAATCATGACAGCCAGCGGCTGCAAGCCGATACTTGGATGGTCACCAAGCAGACCATTACGATATAAGCGCTCCAACCAGGATCGTTAAGTCGATCAGCAGGCCGATCCCACCATTATCATCCAACTTTCGCAATCCTCCATCCCAGAAAAAAAGAAAGAGAACCGAGGAAGTCGCAGTTCCTCCCACGACTATGGGCTGCCACCATGTCTGATCCGCGAGTATTCCTATGCCACCAAGCGCCAAACTGATAGCCGCCAACAGGCAAAAAATGCTGGCAAGTAACCTTGTAGCTTCGACTCCAAGAAGTCTTGAGAATGCCCATGAATTATCGGGCCAAAGCATCCCGGATTGAAGTTCAAAGAACCTCTGACTCTGTCCGAAGTATAACAGATGCACTAAACCGTGCAGTATGATAAATACGCCCATGATGAACGTAAACAAGGCTTTCTTCCTTTCTCAGGCTACAACATCAGTCCAAAAAACTCGTTCGCGTCTCAATATCTATCGTATGTGTTCAGGGGGTAAATCACCGCCGGTCTTAAGGTTAGAGGGCGGGTAAGCGGGAAGGTGCAGGTTGACGCGCGATATACTCACTGAGTCGAATACACTTCGTCCAGGTGCACGCCAGGCGCGGATTGATCCTGCGCGGCGGGAACCCGCACCCGGAAGGAGAGCCGCAGCGCTACGCCCAGCAGCGCCGACTCCAACGCGAAAACTGTGCCATAGGCGATTAACACGTCTTGGCCGGTCAGCGCGCGCATTAGATCTACCACGACACCACTCATTAACATGCCGCCCGCCTGCCCCAACTCCGCCGCCGTACCCCACACGCCCATCAGCAGCCCCGCGCGGGCGAAGGTAGTATATTCGATCACGGCGGTGAGCAGTCCAGCCATGGCTAACCCGGTTCCCAGGCCCAACGCGAAGACTAGTCCCCAAAACAACGCCATCTGTTCCAGCGCTCCGGCCAGGATCAGCCCGACAAATACCGCCATATTGAGGCGCAATCCGGCGCGTAGAACCGGCCAATACCCGGCCCACCGGATCAGCCATAGGCCCGCCGACAGCATCGCCAACAGTGTTCCGGTACCCCATACTGCCGACAGTCGTGTAGTTTGCGATACACTCATACCCAGGGCCAGCGCACCGTAAGGCTCTAGCAGCACATCCTGCGCCAGCGTGCCCAATACGCTGATCACCACCAGCACAAAAAAACGCCTTGCCGCTGGATCGCGCCCGATTTCATCGCGCACCGTCCGCCAGAATCCCGCCTCAGTGACTTTGCGCGCGACAATCTCGATATCCAGACGTGACGGTTCCTGCCCCAGCACGGCGAAAGTTGCCAGCATCACATAGGCCACCATCACGCTCGTCGCGACCCACACCAGCCGGTCCGCGTCAAAGGGTTCCAGCAGGCGGCCCAGGGTCAGCGCACCGAACATGATCCCGGCAAACATGGCGACTTTCGCCAGAGTCACAGCGCGCGGACGCGATGCCCCGCTGAATCTATCCGCCAACAGCGCCTCAAACGTGTTACTGGCAAGTGTAAAACCCAGTCCGTACACCGCAAACAACAGCCCGCCGCCCAGCGCGATTACCCCCAACGAAACCGGCCCAGTGATCAGCAGGGCCGCGCCGCTCATACCCACCGCCGCGATTCCTGTCCCGATGATGATGTAGGGTTCGCGGCGCTTACCACCGATCGGCCTGCCATCGGACAGGTAGCCTAACGCCAGCCGCGCAGGAGCCAACAGCAACGGAATGGCAAACAACAGTCCGACTAATGCGGCGGGCAACCCCAGTTCGACGATCATCACGCGGTTGAGCGTGCCGCTAACCATCACCGAGGTCAGTCCCAGACCAACAGGAAACGCTGCCAGGCGCAGTGTGTGGAATTTAAGCATGGTTGAATCCTACACGTGAGATTTTTATAGATTTTTCCTTAATTCATGTAGATTATAACAAGATATGGGGCATGCATTTGTCGAAAAGTGAGCACAATTCGCGGTATTTTTTATCCAGGGTGGAAAAAAATCTTTGATCATAGCCAGAAACCCAACTGTGGATTTTGCGCGCCGGTCAGGTCGATTAACCCGGAACAGGTCAATACACTGATCTGCCCGCGCGGCGTGCTGGTCGATCTCTGCGCTCATGATACAAGATATACATCCCACTAAGCACCGTCAGCAGAGCGCCTGTCCAGGTCGCCCACGTCGGAATTTCCTGCCAAATGACAAAGCCCCACATCACATTAATCGGCAGCGTTACATATTCAAACGGGGCAGCAACCGACGCTAAAGCCAGACTGTAAGCGCGAGCCACCAGATACATCCCACTGGCCCATACCAGCCCTAGCCCGGACATAATGACCCAATCCAATAGGGTTGGCATGGTCCATGCACGAAAAAGAAAACTAATACTCGGATGAGCGTCAGGTATTTCTCCAACAACTAGAGCAAGCGGCGCTAAAACAAACGCGGCCATCAGGTAGACGAGCGAACTGTAGTAAGCCATCGTCGCGCTGCTGTCGGTTGTTCGCAGTCGGCGCGTGATCATGACGGAAAGCGCATAGAAGAGCGTGGCTATCAGAACAAAAATGGAACCCATATTGAAAGATGTCGAGCCGGGTCTGACCATAATAAGGACACCAGCAAAACCAACGACAAGCGCGAGCCAGCGGTGCAGCCCGACCTTTTCGCCCAGCCACACTACCGACAGAAAGGTGATCATCAGCGGAGCCGAAAAACGAATCGCGGCGACATCGGCCAGCGGCAGCGCAGCGAGACCCATAAAGTACGTGGTATAAGAGAGAAAAAGAAAAATACCGCGCACATATTCGAGCTTGTGCTGTGGTGTAGTTGGCAATCCCCGCTTCCCTTCATAACGAAACAGGAGGAGAGTGCTGGGCAAGGCCACAAAGCTGCGAAAAATGACGATTTCCAATACGGGATAGTCACCGCCCATTCCTTTTACAGCGATGTCCTGAAGGGAAAAGATCAGCATAGCCAGCACGAGGCAGCCGACTCCCCGCATGTTGTCACTAGTTGTTTTCATAGTCGTTCTTTCTTGAAGAAAAGACCAGCGTACCTGCGAAAGGAGAGCTGGATGTCTGGTGTCTTTACGGTCATTATAGACACCCTGAAATACAAGCTGGTAGAATAATCATCGAAGATGATTGTATAATTCTACAAGACTTCGAGATAGGCGGCAGCAACAAGTGAAGAGGTTCTTATGGATGTGATAAACGACCAGCAGGCCGAACGTGAGGCTGAGCGGTTGCAGGCCAACCGTGAAGAACTGGTGAAGCGAATTGCGTGGGCCATGCGCGAAGATGGGGTCATCCAACCGCTGAAGGGGCTTCATCTAGGGCGCGCCTCCGCGCCTCTGGAAAGAGTCCACAGCGTGCTTGAACCATCTTTTTGTGTGATTGCACAGGGCAGCAAAGAGGTCTTTCTGGGCAATACCCGCTATCAATATGATGCCTTTAATTATCTTCTCTCTACCATCGAATTACCCAGGGCTAGCCAGGTTCTAGAAGCATCAAAAGAGCACCCATATCTCAGCCTCCGATTGGAGCTGTCCCCTACTCTCGTTAGCTCAGTCATGGTTGAGACTGGTCATGCCTTGCCTCCCCGCCATGCCGATGTGAGGGCCATTGGTGTTAGCTCTTTGGATGCAAACTTGCTGGATGCCGTGGTACGGCTCGTCAGGCTTCTGGATTCTCCTGCCGAAGCGCGGGTTCTCATGCCACTGATCACGCGGGAAATTATCTATCGTCTATTAATAGGAGATCAGGGGAGCAAACTCTGTCATCTTACTGCCGCGGGGAACTACTCGCCAGGCATCGTTAGAGCAGTTGAGCGACTCCGTCGAGATTTCGATCAGTCAATACGCATCGAGGAAATGGCTCAAGAACTGGGCATGAGCGTCTCGAGTTTTCACCATCACTTCAGGGCTGTCACGGCGATGAGCCCGTTACAATTCCAGAAGCAGTTGCGGCTGCACGAGGCCCGCCGCCTGATGTTGGGCGAAAACCTCGATGCGGCCAGTGCCGCCTGGCGCGTAGGGTACAACGATGC
>JACRBK010000581.1 GCA_016234525.1 Chloroflexota bacterium | reverse complement strand
GCCGGGTCCACGATCAGATTGCCGATTTTTACCACCTGTTCGTTTTCTTTGGGGCGGCGTGGTTCGGCCCGCCGCAAGATCGCTTTGACGCGGGCGGCCAGTTCGCGCGGGTTGAAAGGTTTGGTCAAATAGTCATCCGCGCCCAGTTCCAGCCCGACGATCTTATCAATATCATCATCACGGGCGGTCAGCATCAAGATCGGCAGATCGGAATCGGCGCGGATACGTTTACACACTTCCCAGCCGTCGAGCTTGGGCAGCATCAGGTCCAGCACGACCAGCGCGGGCTGATTCTCGGCGATCCGTTGCAGCGCCTCGACACCATCCCCGGCGCTGATCACGCGGAATCCATCCTGTTTGAGATACAGGCTGGCAAGTTCGATGATGTTGTGTTCGTCGTCCACCAACAGGATCAGGTCGTTTGCCATGCTGTCCCCCTGTTATTAATGAAAAACGAGCCGGGTGCGGCTTGCCGCGCCCCTACAAAAACAACGCGCGGATAAAATCTAGGCCAGCGCCATCACTTCGATCTCGACCAACCCGTTCAGCGGCAGCCCTTTCACGGCAAAGGTAACGCGGGCCGGGGGGTCGTTCGGGAAAAAGGTGGCATATACAGCGTTCATTTCGGCAAACGCCGCCATATCGGCTAGCAGGACCGTCACTTTGACCACCTGTGCCATGCTGCTCCCGGCGGCCTGCAAGATCGCCGAAATATTCTTAAGCACTTGTTCGGTCTGCGCCGCGACGGTATCTCCGGCGAATTGCTTGGTTTCAGGAACTAAGCCCAATTGACCGGAGACGAATACAAACCCATTAGCTTTGATCGCCTGCGAATAGGGCCCTACCGCTGCCGGGCCATTGGGGGTGCTGATCACTTCACGCGACATGAGAATGCTCCTTGAGATAGATTAAATATTATGCGGGATAGGACCATTTTACGATCCCGCTGCCAGCCACACGAACTGATAGGGCGTGAGCGTGACCGGCTTATGGCGCGGATACGCCGTGCCGCTGAGCAGATCGACGGCGTTAGGCGGCATCCAGCCCAGGCGCACGGCCTGATCGGTGTCGGAAAAATTCGCCAGCACCAACACCTGCCCGCCGCGCACATATCCCAGCACATGCGGGCTGCGCGTGTCGAAAAACTGAGCCTGACCGTTCGCAAAAGCGGGTGTGCGGCGGCGAATCTCGATCAGCTTACGCACCGTCAGGAAGATACGCCCCGCGTTCGTGTCGGGATCGTGGCGCTGCTCGGCGCGCTCCCAGTCAAACGGCAGGCGATGAACCCACCGACTGTCCTCAGATTTATTCGGATCGTGTTCATAGTCGTAATCGTTCAGCATGGCGATCTCGTCGCCCAGGTAGATCAACGGGATGCCGCCCGCGCTCATGATCACCGAAAAGATCAATTCCAGCCGCCGCAAAGACAATTCGCGGAATCGATCATTGCCCGTCTCGCGGGCATATTCCAGCCCGGCTAAAGAAGCCGCCATGCCGGAAATGCGCATATCCTGGGTGCGCGGATTGTAATTAAATGGGACCCCTTTGGCGAAACTACCCGCGAAGCGCCCGATATAAAACTGGTTGAGGAACTGGCGGTGATCAAAACCGTTGATGCCCAATTCCCAGGCGTCTTCATCGGCAAAGGTCCAACCGATGTCGTCGTGGCAGCGAATGTAATTGACCCACGCGCAGCCCTCCGGCAGCCCGGCTCGCCGCTGCATCGAATGGTGCAGCAGGGACACACGGCGTGTGGCGATGGCTTCCCATAACAGCGCCATCAGCGTGGGGTTATACGAGATCGGCGCTTCTTCGGGCGCGATGTAACGCGCGACTTCGGCGGGGTGCACAATCGCCTCAGACTTAAACAGCAGGGCGGGCGCGGCGATCCTGATCAAGGCATTAAAGGCACGGATCAGCGTGTGGACCTGGGGCAGCCCTTCACAGGGAGTCCCCATTTGTTTCCACACGAATGCCACCGCATCCAGCCGCAGCACTTCCACGCCGACATTGGCGATAAACAGCAGTTCGTTTAGCATCGCCCGAAAAACGTCGGGATTGGCGTAGTTCAAATCCCACTGGAAATGGTTGAAGGTTGTCCACACCCAGCGATCCACTTCGGGCCGGTAGGTGAAGCTCCCCGGCGCTTGTTCGGGAAAAATCTCGCGCAGGCTGCATTCGTATTGGTCCGGCAGTACACGATCCGGGAACATTAGATAATAGTCCTGGTAGTATTCATCCCCGGCCAGGGCTTTAAGCGCCCAGTCGTGTTCGTCGGAGGTATGGTTGAACACAAAATCGACCACCAGACTGATCCCCGCAGCGCGCAGTTCGCGGGCCAGGGCGCGCAGTTCGTCCGTTGTGCCGAGCGTGCGACTCACTTCACGGTAACTGCTGATCGCGTAGCCCCCATCGCTGTTATCGGCGGGGCAGCGGAACAGCGGCATCAGGTGAAGATAACTAAGCTGAAGTTCCTGAAAGTAGGTGATTTTTTCGCGGAGACCTTGCAGCGTCCCGGCGAACAGGTCGACATAACACACCCCGCCGACCATTTTCTCACTTTGGAACCACAGCGGATCGCCTTCGCGCTGCTGGTCCAGCGTCCTGAGATCGGCGGGCCGTTCGGCATACATTTGCGCTGCCGCGATCAGAATTTGTTCCAGGTGATAAAAGAAGTCGTAACGCTGCCCATACAGGTCGTGCAGCAGCCGGAACACATCGGGGAAATAACGATCCAGCCGCCGCAAAAACAGGTCGCCTGTTTTGCCTTTAGGCAGATAGGGCTGTATGCGCGGCAGTAGACGCATGAGTGAAACAGCGGCTTCTTTTTCGAAATCCATAAGTTCCCCCTACCGGATAAACGGCCAATCGTTCGGGTGCTGCACGTCTTGCCAGACCTGTGTCATGCCCCTCATGCCTGGCGCGGGTTGGGTGACAAGCTGTGCCAGGGGCAAAAATTTTAGTTCGCTGATTTCCTGATGATCGGCGTGCAGTGTTCCCCCTACCACCCGGCATTCAAAGGTCAGGCCGATCCCATGCACAGTATCCCCATTAGGATAGGTATACATCATATTTTCGCTGTAGACGCCGATGATGCGTACCGGCTCGACCTCAAGGCCGGTTTCTTCGCGCACTTCGCGGACCACCGCCGCACTCGTCGTTTCGCCCAGGTCGCAGTAACCGCCGGGAATATCCACCAGTCCATCGACGATCCGCCGTGCGACCAAGACCGCGCCGCTCTCATCGCGGATCACGGCCATCACACCTGGCAGGATGATCGGCGCGTGGCCGATACGTTCGCGCAAGATCGGATAATAGGGGATCAGCGGAGTCTGAGTATAGACCGGCTCTAGATGCGCGGCGCGAGGTGATTCCAGCGCGGCGCGCACCATTTTTTGATAAGCGGGTGGGAACTGGGGCAGAGCTTCGTCTACGGCCCTCCAACACACGCTGAGCGTTTCACCACCGTCGGCGCGCAGGGTGCCGCCCTCAACACGCGACGCGACACACACCGTCCACTGCTGGACCTGATCGCCGTTAGGATAGAGCAAGTTATAATCCGGGTGGCTGAATACCCCCACCAGCCGTTC
>JACRBK010000580.1 GCA_016234525.1 Chloroflexota bacterium | reverse complement strand
CACGCCAGCGAACGCGCTGACACATGGAACACGGTCGAGGTCAACTCGCCCGCGATCTTGTACATATTAGGGATCATCAGCAGGAGGCCCTGCGAGGCGGTGAATGTGGTGCTGAGCGCGCCGGTGGTCAATGCACCATGCACTGCGCCTGATGCGCCACCTTCGGACTGCATTTCGATCACCTGGGGAACAGTTCCCCAAATGTTGGTTTGTCCTGCCGCCGAAAACTCGTCGGACATTTCACCCATCCCTGACGAAGGGGTGATCGGGTAAATTGCGATAACTTCGCTCAGCGCGTGGGCGACACGCGCCGCAGCGGTATTACCATCAATCGTCGCCATCGTGCGGGACGATGCATTCGTGGACATGATTCCTCCTAAATTATTCTTTCTCATCAAACGAGCACAAGCGCTTGCCAGAGAGGCGATGGCTTATGCTCGCGATCACGAGCAAGTTAAGTTGACCCCGGCTGAGGTGCAGCCTGTTAAACACAGGCCGCAGCAAGTTTGTGGGCCAGATTGCGCCAGAGTTTAGACCTTTTGCCGGGGACTCAATAGTGTGGAATGTCGCCATATCATTGATGAGTGTCACTTTTGAAGAAACCCGGTATTTCTGCGTTAGACGTTTTGGGTGCGGCCTGTTAGTATTCACATGGGAACAGGATATGCGTAAAATCGAATTGAGGTATGATGATGGACCGGCGGTTAGTTCTATTCGACATTGATGGCACGCTGCTGCATTCTGGGGGTTGTGGTCGGGCGGCCACACGGTTGGCGACCCAAGAAGTGTTTGGCACCCTGGGCGCTCAAGAAGGGGTAAGTTTCGCCGGAAAAACCGACTGGCAAATTTTGCTCGAATCGCTGGAACCCGCCGGGATCAGCCGCGATACGATCCAGCACAACCTGGATACTTATAATCAGGTCTTGGCGCGCACGCTCGCCGAGATTATCCACCAGTTTCCTGTTCGAGCGTGTATCGGTGCGCGCGAAGTTGTCGCTGTGCTGCGCGATCAGCCCGAAACGCTGGTGGGATTAGTGACAGGTAATGTGACTGGGATTGTGCCGATCAAACTGCGGGCAGCGGCCTATGATCCCGCCGATTTTAAGGTCGGGGCGTATGGCTCCGAAGGTTGGGAACGGCCCATGCTGCCGCCGCTGGCGCTGCGACGGGCGATAGAATACAGCGGCTTCTCATTTACCCCCGATCAGGTGGTGATCATTGGTGACACCCCGGGTGATGTAAGCTGCGCCGCCAGTATTGGAGCGCGCACGATTGCAGTGGCAACCGGCCCCTATTCCGGCGATCAACTGCGCGCCTGCCAGCCCAATTTCATGTTCGAAAACATGGCCGACACCGAAAAAATTCTGGCGGCCATTTGGGGTAATTCCCATTCCGGCTGATGAACCAGGATCGGCGCTTCCGGCAAACCCTGGTCATTGGCGGCGGGATCGCATTGTTAGGGTTGGTCTGCCTGATTGGGGGAATCGGGTTGCTGGCCTGGCGCTTGATCCACCCTGATGAGGCGTTGATTCTGCCGCCGGGAGCGATCACCCTCACCGAGATTCCCCCGACGGCGGCGCTGTTAGGCACACCGCTTGCGCCGCCGCCCCTGCCGGATAATCCCGCCCAGGTCGCGATTTTGCCTGTCAGCGAGCGGGCCACGCCTACCCCCACTTTTACCTCGACCATCCCCGCTTCAATCTCGCCCACGCTTTCCCCTGGCTTTGCTTTGCCCAGCCCTACACGAACGCTGCGTCCAGCGGTTTCTCCGGTAGTGTCTCCGGCAGTGCCTACGCTGCAAGCGACCATGACCCTGCTGCCTGCTCCCCTTTTCACGTCTACTGCCGCACCCCCGGATCGAATTCTGATCGACGCGATCAACCTGGATGCGCCGGTGATCCCGGTGGGGCAGCACCCGATCACGCTGGACGATCAAGTCTACAGCCAGTGGGATGTGCCGAATTTTCGGGCGGCGGGGTGGCATCAGAACTCGGCCCCACTCGGCCAACCAGGAAACACCGTCTTTAATGGACATCACAACACCAGCGGCGAGGTCTTTCGCTGGTTATCTACGCTGAAACCGGGCAATTTTATCACGATAGAGGCAGGGAACCGGCGTTATAGTTATGTGGTTGTCCAGACCATGACACTGGCGGAAGAGGATCAACCAGTGCAGATTCGGCAGCAAAACGCCCGTTGGATATTGCCGACCAGCGACGAACGTGTTACGCTCGTAACGTGTTGGCCGTACAGCGCTAACACACACCGGCTGGTCGTGATCGCACTGCCTCTGACGGTGGTGATCCCGCCCGGACCGATCCCGTAATAATTATTCCAGGTGGTACACGATGATCCAGTTTCTCGCGCTGTTATTAGCTCCCCTTTTGAATATGCCGGTGATCCGGCAGATCCGGCGGAATCATGGCTTTGAACACGCCACGATTCATACTTTGAGTCATCGCGTCCAAAATTTGAGTATGGCGGGTCGTTCGACCCACGCCGGTTTTTACCTGTACGGTGACGTGTCTACCCAGGAAATCGAAGCCGCCGCCGCCGAGGCCCTGAACCGGATGCGAAATGGCGAACACCGGCTGGCGATTCATCCTAACTGTGGGACCGGGTTTGTGACGGCAGGTCTGTTGACCAGTCTGACCACGCTCGCGGGGACTACCGGCATGAAACGCGGCGTGATGGAACGTCTTTCGCGCCTGCCTACCATTGTGCTGCTGTCAACCATCGCATTGATTCTGTCGCAGCCGTTGGGGTTGTCGCTGCAACAACATTTCACGACGTTGGGTGATCCCGGTGATATGGAGATCGTCAGCGTGCGGCGTTTTGAATTTTCGGTTCCGTTTGCCGGGCAGCGTATGACCGCCCATTTTGTGCGTACTCGTTCCAGCTAAGATGAGCAAACGCGCCCCGACTTTTTACGTTTTGCACGGCTCCGACGAGTTTAGCTGCAAGGCGCAGCTTCAGGCGATGCGCGCCCAGATGGGCGATTCGTCGATGGCCGAATTGAATACCAGCATCTTCGATGGCAAAACAGCGTCGGCTCATGATGTTTTAAATGCTGCCCGCTCGACCCCATTTTTGAGCGATAAACGCCTGGTGATCGTCGAGGGAATGCTGAGCTGGTTGGCGCGCAAAGGGGCCAGCAAAGCCGACAAAGCCGCTGTTGAAACGCTGACGGCAGGGCTAATCGAACTACCGGATACGGCGCGGCTCGTGTTTGTCGAGCGCGAAATGTTGTCGGAAAAAAACGCCATTTTGCAGCTTGCTAAAACTGCCCCCGGCGGCTTTCATAGAGAGTTTAACCCGCCCTCAAACGAAGAACATCGCGCCAAGTGGATCGTCAACCAGGCCCGCGAGAATTACGGGGCGATCATCGAAGGCCGCGCTGCTGCGTTGTTAGCCGCGATGGTGGATACCGATATGCGCGCCGCCGACAGTGAGATCGCCAAGCTGGCCCTTTATGTCAACGGGGAGCGCCCGATCAATGAGCAGGATGTGACTCTGCTCAGCGCCTACAAAGCTGAAGCCGATGTTTTTGAAATGGTCGATGCGCTGGGCCGGCGTGATGCGCAGGCCGCGCTGCGCCTGCTGCACCGTCTATTGGTGGAAGATGATCCGCTGCGGTTGTTTGGTATGGTCGTGCGCCAGTTTCGTCTGCTGCTGTTGGCTCGTGAACATCTCAACAGCGGAGGCAGTGCTGGGCAGCTTGCCCAGGCGTTAGGCGTCCATCCGTATGTGGCACAGAAGATCACGGCCCAGGTGCGCGCTTTTTCGCTCGAACAACTTGAGCAAATTTACCACTTCTTGTTAGAAACCGATGCGGGCATCAAAACAGGCAAAGTAGGCGATGTTTTGGCCCTGGATTTGTTGGTGGCTGGCCTCTCGTAGACTATAAGCTGTTCTCAGGCTGTTTCTCCCTCATCACGCAGATTGTCCGGCACCTGATCTGGATGTAACTTCGTGTAACTTTCTGTTTGTTCCATGCGTATAGATACATAATTCGCACAAGAACAGCCAACGGAGCCTGATCATGCTGGCACAACTTCTACAATCTCACACCGATCAAATACAGGTGCTTGAGGTCATCGGACGCATCGATGCCAATAATGCCGTCTGGCTGACACTGGATGTTGATAATGCCCTGGCGTCTGGCCGCAATCAGGTGATCTTTGATCTGAGCGGCGTGTTGTATATCAACAGCGCCGGGCTGCGTGAGCTGGTGCAAATCTGGAACAATGTTCAGCACGCCGGGGGTATGGTGCTGATCGTCAACCCGTCCGACTATGCGCGTAAAGTGTTAGAACTGGTGGGGCTGGACAGCGTTTTTGCCATGCAGACCGATCCGAACTGGGATCTGTTCGCCCGCCGCCACTCGCCTCGCCTGCACCGCCAGACCCGCTATTATTCATAATTGACAGAGTCAAAAAGTGGGGACGCACCGTCCCCACTCTAGCTAACTACCTGCATCACCCTCTTATTCGAATTCTACCCGGTAGACCGTGAGGTCTTTTTCCTCTTCCATATAAATGGAGACGCTCGTACCCGCCGGTTTAAAGCGGTTGGCGATGCCATAAATGTAGCCATAGGCGGCAAACGGTTCATACGGGGAGTTGAAGAAAATCTTCAGCGTTTTGTCTGACACTTTTTCAAAAATCCAGCCTTCTTCTTTGGGAATGTTGTGGTGAATCATCTGGTAAATCTGGTTGAGCATCCCCATCGCATCTTCAATCGTCTTTACTTCAGCCGGAAAACCAATCGAATCTATTGACTTCACGCCGATGGCGACCAGTTCCCCGCTGAACAAACCCATTTCTTCCGACATCTGTTTTTGCATATCACAGATCGCTTGCTGAGGATAAAACACCTCTGCTTGAAGCTCATCCAGTTTATATGTCTTGATCAAATGTTCGAGTTTGCTTCCCCTGAGAACTTCAAGATAGGGCATAAAAACCTGCCCATTGGCTTGAGCATCAGGAGAATGGGGTTGAAAATGTTTTGCTATATACATGTTGTGGCTCCTCAAAACTAGATAATCTGTTTTTGGGGATATTTCGACTGTGAGTAAAACCCACAGTAAAAAAGTCTAACATATTATAAAAGTATACGACAAGACAAAACGTAATGTTGAAATACATCCGGTGTTATACCGATTGTTTTACAAGGGGTGTTACAATAGTATCCACGTTTGAATAGATTTTTTCTAAGGAGTATTTTAAAAATGACTGATTCAAAAACTGCCTGGATTACGCAAGAAATCAACAGCCTCAAAGAACAGGGATTATTCACCCATATTCGCACCCTGAGCAGCCCTCAGGGAGCCTGGCTGGTGGTGGACGGCAAGCGTGTTTTGAACTTTTCATCGAATAACTACCTGGGATTGGCTAACCACCCCCGGCTGATCAAGGCCGCTAAAAAAGCGATGGATCAATACGGACTCGGCCCCACTGCTGTGCGTACCATCGCCGGAACGATGGACCTGCACCTCGAATTAGAGCGGCGGTTGGCCCGGTTCAAAGGGGTTGAGGCAGCGATCACTTTCCAGAGCGGCTTTACGGCGAATCTGGCGACGATTCCGGCTATGGTGGGCAAAGACGATTTTGTTTTTTCTGACCGATTGAACCATGCCAGTATTATTGATGGCTGTCGCCTGTCCCGCGCCGAAATTATCGCGTATGCGCACAACGATCCCGACGATCTGCGCAAGCAGATCGAGGCCGCGCCCAAAACGGGCCGCCGCCTGATCGTGTCGGATGGCGTGTTCAGCATGGATGGAGATATTGCTCCTCTGCCCGCGCTGTATGAGATCGCGCAGGAATACGGCATCCCTCTGATGGTGGACGACGCGCACGGCGAAGGTGTACTCGGCAAGGGCGGACGCGGCATCGTGGATCACTTTGGGCTGCATGGCAAGGTGGATATTGAGGTCGGCACCCTGAGCAAAGCGTTCGGCGTAGTGGGCGGCATTGTGGCGGGCAAGCAGGATATTATCGACTGGCTGCGCCAGCGTGGGCGGCCCTTCCTATTTAGCAGCGCCATGACCGTGCCAGATGTAGCGGCCTGTCTGGCGGCGGTGGATCTGCTCGAAGAAAGCACCGAACTGGTAGATCGCCTGTGGAGCAACGCCGATACCTTCAAAACAGGCATGAAAGAGTTGGGCTTTAATACCGGGCAGACTCAAACGCCGATTGTGCCGGTGATGTTAGGCGAAGCAACGCTGGCCCAACAGTTCAGCCGCCGGTTGTTTGAAGAAGGGGTGTTTGCGATGGCGATTGGCTTCCCTACTGTAGCGCGCGGCATGGCGCGTATTCGGGTGATGAACAGCGCGACCCATTCCAAAGACGATCTTGACCTTGCGCTGCAAACTTTTGCCAAAGTCGGGCGCGAGTTGGGCGTGATTTAGGTGTGAGTGTTTTTCGTAAGGGCGGGGTACCCCCCGCCCTTTTGATGATATGACGGTTTGACTTTTACCAGCCGAAAACTACCCGGCGACCAGCGCGAACGTGATGCTGACCGACATACTGACGCTCAGTGTTCCCTGGCTGATCGCGGGAGCAGCCATTTCAGCGCCGCCGCCGCCCATACCCATTCCGTAGGGGCCGTAAGATTCGCCATTCTCGGTTACACTCAGGGCTTCGCCCACTTGCAAGCCCAGCAAACCCGCCAGTTCTTCGGCGCGAGCTTTTGCATCGGTGACCGCGAGTTGGCGCGCTTCGGACTGGAGCGCCGTCCGATCCGCGATGTCAAACTGGATATAGTTCACCATATTCGCCCCAGCGCCCACGGCGGCTGACAGAATTGTGCCGACATTTTCCGGGGTGCGGACAGTGATCGTCACGCCAATCGAGACACGGTAGATCGGCGGAGCGGCTTCGCCCTCGGTTCCGGTGTCCATCACCGGGCCGCCGTACCCGTAATCTTGGTAGATCGAGAAATTATCGGTGCGGATGTCTTCAGCAGCGACACCGCTGGCTTTCACCGCGTCGATGATCGCCTGCATCTTACCATTGGTTTCGTTCATGGCTGCCATAACATCGGTATTGGACGCCTGGACGCCTAACGATACCATCACAATATCAGGCGCGCCGTAGGCGACACCCGATCCGGTGACGGTGATCGTGCGCTGCTCCGCATCCTGGCGCGGCGGCGCAGCTTCGGCCTTGTTCTGCCCCGCGCCCCACAAAACGGGAGCCGCCAGCAGCACTGCTACCAATACAAGCATGATGTGTTTCTTGACAAACATGGTTTTTTCCTCTCCTGTTACGATATGGTTGGTGTTTGACGGCATTTGATAAGCCGCCATAAAAAAGACGCCGGTCGAGTGGCAAAAGTTCCAACTATTTCTAAAATTCATCGTTCGACTATGTTATAAATTTAATGGTTTGGGGAAAGGATGCCCATGTTTTTTTATGGCCTGCTCGTTTTAGGGGTTGCGATCAGCCTGCTTTGCGGCGCTGCCGGGCTGGTGATCGGGCTGCACCGGCGCGGCGCGGTTCCCTATGCCCTGCTGACAGTGGGGGCGATCACCGGGATTTTGTCGTTGGTGGTGCAGGTCGCGCTGTTGCAAGTGGCGGATCGTGCTCTGTTGAATATTCTGCCAATTGGGGCGCTGGCGGTGGGCATAGCCGCCGGGTTTAGTGAAGAACCAGCCCGCTTTCTCGGCTACCACTATCTCGCACCCGCCGCTGTTACGCGCGGTCAGGCGTTGATGATCGGGGCCGGACATGGGCTGATCGAGACACTGTATACTGCTCTCATTGCGTTTGGGTTAGGGTTGTCTTTGTTAGGATACGAAACCACCCACCCGGACGATCCGGCGGCGCTGGTCAGCGGCGCGCTGGCAGAGTCGCTCAATGGGCTGCTGCCAGTAGTGATGCATATGGCGTTGAGTTGGATCGTGCTGCAAGTTTTTTTGCGCGGCGAATTATTCTGGCTGTTCGGGGCGATCTTCTTTCATGCGGTGATCGAGATCATGGCCGCGCTGCTCGGCTCTGCCGATGATTGGATGGTGGTGATCTTCCGGCTGATCGTGGCCCTGGTCAGCCTGATGGTGATCGTGCGCTTGCGAGATAGGCCGCTTCTCGTGGCAGAAGAATAAAAAAGGGCCGCCCGATGATTCGGTGGCCCCTTGTGCTTTTGTGAGTTTGTTTGTTATTCCGCCGGAGTGTCCAGGGTGGGCGCGGCGCTTTGTTTGGCCTGCCGTTGCTTGAGATAATCTCTCAGAATATGGATCGCCGGAGGAGCTACCGAGACCAGGATGATCCCAATTATGATCGGCATCAGATAACCGTCTGCCGCTTCACCCAGGAAATACCCGGCGCTCACTACACCGACTGCCCAGAGAAGACCACCGATAACATTATAGGCCAGGAAGCGGCGGTAATGCATCACACCGATCCCCGCCACGATAGGAGCAAAAGTGCGCACGATGGGTATAAACCGGGCGATCACGATGATTTTGCCGCCGTGTTTTTGGTACATCGCTTCGGCCTGGTGTAGATATTTTTTCTTGAACAACATCGAGTCTTTGCGGTTAAAAAGCCCGCGCCCGACTTTGTGTCCGAACCAATAGCCGACACTGTCGCCAGAAACGGCGGCGATAAAACAGCCAATCGCCAGTACCGGGTAGCTTAACTCGACACCGAGCGTATCTTGCATGGTTTTGCTTCCTGCGATCACCCCTGCTGTAAACAGCAGGCTGTCACCGGGCAGGAAAAAGCCGACCAACAGCCCGGATTCGGCAAAAACGATGCCAAAAATGCCGATGTAGCCAATGGTGGCGATAAATTCCTTGAGATCAAAACTGATAAAGTGTTCCATCGAACGTCAGCATTCCGATCCGCTATGGTACGGAACTGAGAATGCTTTGTCTCCTTTCCTATCCTGTTT
>JACRBK010000579.1 GCA_016234525.1 Chloroflexota bacterium | reverse complement strand
CGTGCCGGGGTCGAGCAGCAGATTCAGTCGTTCGCGCGCGGTGAGTTTGCCCTTGGCGTGCTGGCGAGCCACTCGTTCTTCGCCGCCACCCTGCCGAGCGCGCTCACGCATCGCGCGCAGTTCCAAAATACGGGGGTCTTCATGAGCCATAAAGAAGTCCTCAAAAAAGAATAATCATTGAACAAAAATTTGCGACGGCTAATGGTCGCAAATTTAAGTATACTTGACTTCCCGTCGGCCTGTAAGGCAGATTGTCACGTAAACAGCCCTCTATGTCTCACCTTTGTGACCGTCTCTCAGTTCCGCGATGATCATGCCCACCAGAATCAATCCGCAGCCGATCAATTCTTTGGGGCCGAGCTTTTCGTGTGCCCACCACCAGCCAAAAAATGCGGCAAAAACAGGTTCCAGACTGAACAGCAGTGCTGTGTGCGTAGGCGTGGTAAAGCGCTGAACATAAACCTGCAAACCGAATGCCAACGCTGTTGCCGCAACCCCCGTGAAAGCGACAGCGGCCCACGTTTCGACGGGTAGATCGAGGGTAGGAGTCTCAAAGGAGAAGGCGGCCCCAGTCCCCAGGACGGCGACGGTGGCGATTTGAACGATAGAGAGCAGCATCGGATCACTGCGCGGCGAAAAATGGGATACGCTGACGATGTGCAGCGCAAAAGCGAACGCGCAGCCCATGACCCACAGGTCTCCCGTCTCGATATGGAGGTCGGTATTCAACGTCAGAAAACCCAGACCCACTGTCGCCGCGATGATGCCCATAATCGGGCCGCGTCCCGGCGGTTTGCGCAGCAGCAGGGTAGCCAAGACCGGCACGATCACCACACTTAACCCGGTGATAAACCCGGTTTTGGCGGTGGTCGTAGTCTGGAGTCCGATGGTCTGGAAGATATACCCCATCGACAACCAGACACCGATCAATCCCCCGGCCAAAACATCCCGGCGTGTGAAGCGCGATAAGCGGCGATGAAACAAGATCGCCATAAAGACTGCTGCCAGAATAAACCGCCAGGCCACAAAGGTGAGCGGTCCTACAGCATCCAGCGCGTTCTGGACGGTCACGAAGGTGGACCCCCAGATCAGCGCCACGAATCCTAATGCGAGATCGGCCTGCCAACGTTTCATAATGGCTAAATCGCCCTGATGAGGATGTCTCGCAGTTCACCCGGCGAGAGGGTGATCGGGTTGCCTTTCATCGAACTGGCGCGGGCTGATTTGTCAATCAGGTCGTCAAGTCCGGCTCCGGTCAGGCCGTAGCGCGCCAATCCTGGTACATTGAGCAGATGGCAGAGTTCCGCGATCCATTCGACGCCGTCTTTAGCGGTGGCGGAGTGATCACCGGTCAACAGTTGGGCCACTTCGTCATAACGCCGCAGGGCAGAGTGATCTGGTTCACGTGCCGCCAGCGCTGCTACATTTGCCGCCATGACATGCGGCAGCAGCGCCGCGCAGACTGCACCGTGCGGCGCGTCGAATGTGCCGCCAAATGGCCCTGCGAATCCATGCACCGCCCCGAGACGCGCATTGGCTAACGCCAGCCCGCCCGACAGTGCGCAAAAAGCCATATCTTCACGCGCCGCCGTATCTTTGCCGTTATCGTAAGTGCGCAGCAGAGACCGGGCCGCCCGGCGGATTCCTTCGCGGCAAATCGCATCCGTCAAGGGATTGGGCTGGTTACAAACAAACGGTTCGATCACCTGAGTCAGCGCATCCAGCCCGGTATAAGCGGTGATGTCCGGCGGCAGTTGATAGGTCAATTCGGGATCGACCAGGGCGACTTTCGGCAGCATCAGGGGGCTGCGCAGGCTGACCTTAACACGGTGTTCGGGCGAACTCAACACTGCGTTGCGAGTCACTTCTGCGCCCGTTCCAGCAGTCGTCGGGATAGCGATATACGGCGCGGCAGGATTAGGGAGTGGTTGCCCACGTCCGATCACCTCAAGATAATCAAATGGATCGCTGGGATTGGTCAGCAAGCCGGAGATCGCTTTACCTGTATCGATCACACTCCCGCCGCCAAACCCAATGACCAGATCGCACTGGGCCGCGCGTGCCTGCCGCACGCCTTCCAATGCGAAACTCACTGTTGGCTCACCTTCAACAGCATAAACGGTGTACTGCACGCCTGCCTGATTCAGCAGGGCCAGCAGCGGCGCAGCGCTTTCTTGGTGTTCGCGGGTGACCACCAGGGCGTGTCGTCCTAGCCCGGCAGCCAGCGGCCTGATTTCGGATAGTGTCCCTGGGCCAAAAATAATCCGTGTAGCGGTAGCAAATTCAAAACGCATTAACCCCATCCTGTGTCATCAGGGAAAAGATTCGTATATTTGACGCTGTAACGCGGCTCGACAAACATCTCGGCGACGGCATCACGCCAGCGGGCATAGTGAGCAGTCTCTTTGTGGTGGGCTGGATCATCCGCCGTGCGGTAGATTTCGACCAGCACAAATCGGGTGGGATCATCCGACTGTTGGATCACATCAAAGCGAGCAATGCCCGGTTCCCGAACACTGTTACGAGCATTTTCGAGACAGGCGACTTTAAAGTCTTCGATAACTTCGGACTTGATATGGCAAAAGACATGCACAATAAGCATTTTTCACTCCTTTTTGGGCTAACGGCGTTTATTATAGTCTGCCCGGCTGTTTTTGCTGCCCCTTTTTATGTTTAGGCTGACCAATTTCTGAAAAAGCTTGACATCGAACATAGGTTCAACCTATAATTTTGTCAAAATACGAACGAGTGTGCGATCTCGCACGGAGAGTGTAACATGGAACAGATTAACCTATCAGCACGTCAGAAAAAAATTCTTAAGTTTATCGAAACCTTTCTCAAAGAGAATGGGTACCCTCCCACAATCCGCGAGATTGGCGAGGCCGTTGACATCGCTTCGACGTCAGTCGTTAACTACAACCTGAATAAACTGGTTGAACATGGGTTGATCGAGCGCGCCCCAGAAGTCTCACGTGGGCTGCGCCTGGTAGGCCAAGAACCGCTGCCCGAACTTCCGGTGCAGTATGCCGACTCAAAGGTGGTAACGCAGATTCCGTTGGTTGGTAAAATCGCTGCCAGCCTGCCGGTCCCGCAGCCGGAAGACTTTGGCTACTACTACGATAAAGACGATCTGATTGAAGTTCCTCAATCGATTGTGGGCGCTGTTTCTTCCACCGATCTTTTTGCGCTGCGCGTCACGGGCGATTCGATGATTGATGCGATGGTGGCGGATGGCGATATTGTGATCCTCAAACGCCAGAATATCGCGCGCAACGGGGATATGGTCGCGGTGTGGCTGAGCGAACGCGGTGAAACCACGCTCAAAAAGTATTATCTAGAAGGTAATCGCGTGCGTTTGCAGCCCGCCAACCCAATGATGGACCCGATCTATGTGAATGCTGAACAGGTCAACATTCAAGGGCGCGTGCTGGCGATTCTGCGCACCGTGCATTAAAACACGGTAGGGTGTTTCCCCAACTCAAGCTGTAGACTGAATCACAGCCTCATCTGTGATTAGGTTTATGTTCTCTAATTTAACCGCGTGGTTTGTTGTTCCACACTGGGTAGGGTGTCTGTTCGCTGTTTACGGCCCTTCGTCCTCATCAATATACTCTACTGGCGCATCCTGGTATTCTGGCGCGATATCGATTAGGTCTTGCTCGGTCAGCACACGCCCATTTAGCTGCTGGTAAAGTTCGGCGTTTTCGACGCTGTCTACCGCATAACGCCACCGCTGCGGACTCACCTGCCGCAGTACAGACCGGCATGAATCGCAGCGCACCACGCGCCGCACGCGCGGAATACCGAGTATCCGGTAGCGGCGATCCTCAACAAAAAGTGACCCGTGTGTACATACCGGGCAAATGGATAAAATAAATCCTTCGTGATAGCGGGCGATATTGGCGGCTTGCACGACATAACTACTCACATAGACCAACGCCGCTAGCGCTAATCCTGCCAGCACAAAATAGATGACGGATCGCCCGCTAGACTCAGTTTCCTGCGCCGTTGGGGCAGAATTAGAGGGGGTGGTTTCACTCACTGCGCCTGCCGGGGTGCTGTTATCCGCTGCGGCCACCGCTAACAGCGTTGCGGTTGGAGTCGGTGGCAAGGTCACCGCAGGCGTTTCGGTAGGATTAGAGATCGCTGTTTCAGTCGCGGTGAGAGTCGGGATCGGTGATTCGGTAGCGGTGGCCGTTGGGATCGGCGTTTCAGTTGGAAGTGTAGTCGCGCTGGCGACCAGCGTAGCCGAAGGAAGCGCTGT
>JACRBK010000578.1 GCA_016234525.1 Chloroflexota bacterium | reverse complement strand
GATCAATAATGCCGCCGATCACATCAAACTGGTACAGGTGAACCATCTCGTGCGCGACGGTAAACGTCAGCCACCCGATCTCCGCCTCTACCCCTGCCCCATGCGGCGCGGCGAGCAGGCTCACCCCCAGGTCATAACTCGCGAATCCGCGCGTAGCGGTTTCGCTGCCATAGATTTCGCGCACAGCGTCGCGCGAATCATAGATGATCGTCATGGGACGGTAGCTCAGATCAGCGCCGAATCCCTGCCGCAAACTGGCGCGCGCCGCCGCGACGGATTCGAGCAGCGCCCGCGCCACACGGTCAGGCTCATCCTCGCCCACCCCAAACCAATAAATCACCATCTGTTCGTTTTCAGCGCGGAACCACTGCCGGGTCGGATCGGCGTAATCCACCGGGTAGGCTTCGGTTTCGATCACGGTTCCATCCGCGAAAGCCACGCGCCAGAAAAAGGTCAGATGGACCCAGGCCGGAAAACCGCCGGTTTCCCACAGGGACGCGATCCAGGCATTGCCGTCCTGGTTCCAGGTCGCCTCGACGCGCGTGCCGATCCCGCTGTCATAACGCGCCATCAGCGTCACCGACTCCGGCGCGCGCTCCAGCATCAGGCTGAAAACCAGACCACGCGGATAGCGCGATTCGACGGTAGACCGGCCCAACATGGCCCCATTAGCATCTGTATACGAAAAAAGAAGGGGCTGAGGTGCGCCGCCAACCCACGACAGGGTATAGGTTACGTCTTGCACAGGAAATAAAGTTGGCGTGGGGAGCATGGGAGTCTGCTGCAACGCAGGAAACGCTGCCGCCGGAAAAGAGATCAGCGCCGCCGCGATCAGCAGCAAAACAGCGAAAAAAAGAAGCCGTACACGCATAAGGCCCCCTAAAAATAGCCTACCGCCATCAGCTGTCAGCGAAAAGCAGATAAACAGTGATCAATTTTTTGGTGTTTTGTGTAGAGAAGTAGCGCGACGCCCAACGCTCCACTTATAATCCGCGCTGCTGCCGGTAAGACGCGAGCAACTGATCGATTACCCACGAAGCGCGGGCGGCGCTCTCCCCCGTGCTAGGACACTCGCCCACCCCGTTCAGCGTATTCACAACCGTCTGGATCAACGGCTGTTGGACGTGCGGCGGGTGATTGATTTCAAATTTGGTCTGGCCGTCCGCCGCCGTCAGGATCACGGGATCGTTTCCGAAGCTGGAAAAGCGAAGCTGCCCGTGCGAGCCGATGATCTCGCACCAGTCCTGCCAGACATGCGCCGCCGAACACCACGTCCCCACCCCCTGCACGCCAGACTCGAACACAAAATGCCCGGTCACGACGTCTTCGGCTGGGTACGCGCCGCCCTGGTTGGAGGCCATGCCCTGTGCCACGCGGATCGGCCCCAGCACATCATCCAAAAAATCGAGCGTGTGCGAAGCGAGATCGACAAAATGCCCGCCGCCGGAGAGTTCCGGCACGACACGCCAGGGCAGATTCTCCGGCGGGAATAAATCCAGTGGGCGCGCGAGGAAGATATTCACCGTGCGCACTTCGCCGAGCGTCCCGCCCTGCACCAGCTCTTTAATTTTGACAAACCGAGGCAGCGCCCGCCGGTAATACGCGACAAACAGCGGCACATTGGCCGCGTGGCAGGCGTCGATCATGGCCTGACATTCGGCATGGGTGCGTGCCATTGGTTTTTCGACATACACAGGTTTTCCGGCCTGGGCCACCTGCCGGGTATAGTCGAGATGGGCATAGGGCGGCGTGGCGATATACACGGCATCCACTTCGGGATCGTGGATCAGCGCCTCGGCGTTATCATACCAGCGCGGCACGCCGTGACGCTGTGCGTAATCTTGGGCGAGATCCCCATTGCGCCGCATCACCGCCACTAAAGCCGAATGTTCGGCTTTTTGAAAACCGGGGCCGCTTTTCACCTCGGTGACATCCCCGCAGCCGATGATCCCCCAACGGATTGTTTTCATCGTGTCTCGCTTGACATTTAGAACCGACTCAGAAAAATCTATTTTTCATCATTAACTGACTCATCCGTCGCAGACAACATCGCCTCAACGGATGTACTCAGATCAGACAGTTGCTCTACGGCCCCCCAAACAATCTTCAAGGCTACTTCGTCATAATTGTGGGCCAAGAAATCGCGGAATCCTTTAATCTGCTTCCACTCGGTTTGGGGCTGCTGCGCAAGTAGATCATCCGGCAGACGCTTGGCAATTTCGCCGATAACTTCATACGCTCGAATGACTGCTAATTGGGTTTTCTCGTCGGCAAAAAACGCCTCTCGTCCGTCGCGGGTAAAGTCGGCGATTTTGCGCGTGTAGGACAACATATCGAGCAGATAATCACGCTCACTTTTCATAGCGGCACAGCTTCCTTCAAAACCCGCCGGATGAAACGTGTATCACGATTATCCTCTGTAATGAGGCTCACAGACCGCCCTAAAAACTCCTGCAAATCCTGCCACAACCCCACCGCGTCCCACAAAGTCGCGCCGTCTTGAAAATCCACTAACAAATCTATATCACTGTCCACCCTGGCTTCGCCGCGCGCCACACTGCCAAAAACGCGCACATTAAAAGCCCCTCGCTGCTCTGCCAAACGCAAAATTTCGCTGCGACGAGTACGCAGATCATCCAGACTAGGAGAAGGCTGCACTTTATTGCCCATCACAACCACCACCTCAAATCAGGGGACGGAATAAATTCCGCCCCCTAAAGACAGGCTCGATTATTGCTCTGCGCCGACCAGTTTATCGCGCGTGACCCAGCCGATCATGCCCATACAGTTGATCTGGAAATAAGCCACCCCTTCGGACTGGCCCATTTTCAGCACTTCGACCTCAGGATTAGAAAAACAGGTCCCCGCCGCAAGCGTGCGCGGCAGCGGATCTTCGCCCAGGGGAACCATCGCGGGCAGCGCGGGCAGCGTGATCTTATCGCCTACCGCGATCAACGGGTCTTCATACGGTTCCAGCGCCAATGACGGATCGAGATCACCAGCGGTCAGCGGCTTATAGCCCAAATAAACGCGCCATTCGTTCTCGATTTCCAAGAAGGGCTTGCCCGTCAGTTTTTCAATCGACTCGAAGATGGACGTCCCAAAATGCAGTTCTTCCGAAATCTGGCGATGCAGTTCCAGGCCGCCGTAATTCACCAGCAGCCAGTTGATAAACGACGCGCCCACATCATAGGCCAGCGCGTAACAACCGTCGGCCTCGTTGGTCGAGGCGGGAACATCCCCCTGCAAAGAAGGCAGGTCTTGCAGCGTCGCCAGATGCCGCAGCCGCTCGTCATATTTGCCGGGCGCGGTCGAGAAGTATTCTGCCTGGCCTTCGGACCACCACAGATACCCATAAGCATCGCCCTGCACATCGAATTGGTACAGGTGGGTGACTTCGTGCGTAGTCACGCTGTAAATCGTATTGATGCGGCGTTCCATCGTCCAGTCTTCGGGTTTGGTAGACCAGATGCATTCTTCCTGCGTGGGCGCATAACCCGCATGGCGCAGTACCTGGACACTCATCCCCAGGTCGCTGCTGGTAAAACCCGCCACGCGCGTATTGTTGATCCCTGAACCGTACATGCCCGCGAAAGCTTCTTGATCAGGGAAGATCACCGCCGATGGTTTGTAACTCAACTCGATGCCAAACCCGGCCACTTTGCGCGGCTGGATCGAGGCCATCGTATCGGCCATCTTCTGAGCAATCGTGTCGGGATCCTCTTCGCCAAAGTCGCGCCAGAACAACACCAACAGGTCGCTTTCGGAGCGGAACCATTCGTTGTACGGATCGAAATAGTCCATGTGATTCATCGGCGTTTCGATATACGCGCCGGATGCATCACGGATATACCAGTAAAAATCGAACGTCGTCCAGGGCGGCTGGCCGCCAGTATCCCAGGGCAGCGCGACCCACTGGTTATTGTCGGGGTCCCATTCGGCAGGAAAGCGTGTTTGGATGCCATGCACCAGCACAATAAACAGCGTTACTTCGGTAATATCCCCATTGGTTGAGGAAGGAGTCACTGTAAAGCGCATCCCCATCGGATACTCTGAGGTCACGGTGGTTTCGCCGGGTTTAAACGTTTCCTGCTCGGCATAACTGAAGGTGAATGTTTCATCTTTGCCGCCGACAACTTCCAGGGTATAGGGCGTATTTTCCGCCGGGAATACGGTCGGGGTCGGCAGATCAGGCCCCTCTTGGGCGACGACCGGCATCGCCAGACTCACGACGGTCACAGCGATCAGGGTCAGCACCAGTAGCCCTACACTGATTGAAAGACGGTTGAACAATTTCATGCAGAATCCTCCCATTTCAGCCTTCAAACACCAATCTCAATACGGCGGCCCTCGGCGCTGGATTGGCGCGCTGCATCCAGCACCCGTTGAATCGCCAGACCATCTTCAAAGTTGGGCAGCGGTAACAACGCCTGCCCGCGAATCTGATCCACCATCAGGCCCACCAGTTTGACAAACGGACCTAACAGCAGGTTTTCATCAGGAACCCACAGCGGCGGCTCATATTCTGGCGGAATGGGGATCAGGTTGAGCGGCTCACCCCGGCGGCGGCCCCACAACTGTTGATCGTCCATCACGACCAGCGCCCCTTCGGTCCCATGCACGGCGAGGCGCTGCGTTTCACCGCCCGCCAATGCGCTGATCGTGATCACCCCACGCAAACCGCCGTCCATTTCCAGAATCAGGGTGGCGGTGTCATCGCTCGTGACTTCGGCGCTGCCGCTGCCATCGGCCAGGGGGCGGCGATTATACTGAGGCGTGGTATGGATCGAGGCGGTCACAGCGCGCACATTACGCCCGCTCAGCCAGCGGAAAGCGTCAATAAAGTGGGATCCCAGCGCGTTTAATACCCCCCCGCCCTGCGCGGCATCGGACCACCAGTTCCAGGCGCGCTGCGGATCCAACCGCATCGGGGCCAGGATGGTAGCTTCGAGCAGCAGCGGCTCACCGATAAAACCCTGGTCTACCAGCACGCGCTGGTAATAACGCGGCGGCAGATAACGAAACTCGTGATCGACGGCGTGAACACGATTCGTCTGTTTCGCCACATCGAGCATTTCTTGCACTTCGGCGACGTTCATTGCCAGCGGTTTTTCGCACAAGACATGCGCCCCCGCCTGAAACGCCGCGACGGTCATCGGGTTGTGAAATTTGGGCGGCGTGGTGATCGAAACCAGGTCGGGTTTCACGTCGACCAGCATTTGTTCATAGTCTGTATAAACAGCTTTCACGCCATATTGCGCAGCAATATCTTTGGTTTTTTGTTCGTGCGCCCCGCACAGCGCCACCACAAGAGTATCTGAATATCCTAAAAAACCCGGCAGTTGCACACGCGCCCCAAAACCTGTACCGATCAGCGCGACCCGCAGGGGTTCGTAACGTGTTTCGGACATGCACCTACCCCCTTGCCCAAAATAATACGCACCATAAAACCATGCCCCTGATCATAGCGCATTTTCGGATAAATCAGCTAGTGGGCGTTGAGAAGGGCGCAGCGGTAGGATCACCCTACTCGCTGCCCCCAAAAACGAGGTCCGTAGGAACAGACCATTGGCAAGTTAGGCACAAATTAAGCGATAAAGTATCCTGTGTCTTAGTCGAGTCATTTTTGAGGATTAAACCATGCCAACCTCCAGCCATTACCATCGTCATTTAGAACAAAGAGCCAAAGCAAAGAAAGAACTTTACCATAGTCTGAAAGCCAAAGCGGACGCCGAAAAAAGTCTCGTGGTCAAACTGGCCGATAGGCTGACCGAAATTTTCGGAACACTCACTTTTCTGGTGATCAACATACTCGTTTTTGCGATATGGATCGTCGTCAATGTTGATCTACTGCCTGGTCTTAAGGCATTTGATGATTTTCCTTTTAGTTTCTTGACGATGGTCGTTTCCCTAGAGGCCATTATTCTGGCGATTGTGATCCTGATTTCTCAAAACCGGGCGGCCATTGTCAGCGATCTAAGACAAGAAGTTGATTTGCAGGTTGATGTAAAGTCAGAAGCGGAAATCACTAAACTCCTGGAATTGGTGATCCAACTGCTTGAAAAAAATGGCGTTGACCTATCCAAAGATGAGGCGCTTAACGAAATGCTTCGGCCTACTGATCTCGATAAAATCGAACAGGAGTTAGGAGAAGAATTCAAGGGTAAATCAAGCCCGTAAGAGGGGAGCACTGCCATGTGCTCCCCTCTTAAATAGGGTTTAGCCAGGGGTGGCCGATGCTTCAGGCGTGGTGGAGATATCCTCTGCCGCCGCGCTTGACCCACTCGGCATAATGAAGTTCTCGTCGCGCAGCAGCGGCGAGACATCCTGCGGCAGCGGCTCGGCAGGCGTAAACGCTTGCCAGTTGTCGAAGTCTTCTACGTATTCAGGATCATCCATCTTCGACTCGATCCAGTTGAGGAAATATTCCTGGCGAATCTGGTCCACTTCTTCCGGCGAGAGAATTTCGACATTCTGCGGGCCGATCAGGGCCACATACCATTGATCACCCAGCGGCAGCGGGCCGATCACGTCACCTTGCTGTGCGCTGAACAGGGTATCGAGCAGTTCTTCCGGCAGGCCCGAATCGCCGCGCTTGAGGGTGCGCATCTGGCCGGACCCGGTGGTGGTATAGCCCAGTGAGGTCACAATCGCGATCATATCTTCACCCGCGCGCAACCGGTCCGCGATCTCCTGGGCGTGTTCCTGGTTGGGGATAGCGGTATCGTGCAGTTGCAGCGTGATCTGCTGTTTTTCTTTGGGCAGCACACCCGGCTCGTGGCTGATCTCGAACTCCAATTGTTCGTACAGCGCCCGCGCCCGCACGATCCGCAAAAACTGCTCTTCGCTCATCGCTGCGTAAGTATCCAGCCCATCGATAAAGCGGGCGTAACGGTCTTCAAATTCGGGCGGGAACTTGCCCTCCGCATCCAACACCATGCCCAGATATTCGGCCAATTTTGCGTCAAACAGCGGCTGTTCGACTTCCATGCCGCGCGCGACCGCCTCTTGTAATGAGATCCGCTCGATCACCATCAGGCGGTACGTCTGCGCGCCAAAACTGGTACTTTCTGCCAGCGTAGAGAGCAGCCCGGCGACATATTCGTTTTCAGGCAGACGCAAGTCCAAAATTTTCTCCGCGCCATATTTTTCGACGACATTCGCCAGCCCAAACAAAAAGCGGAAACGGTCAAACCGTACATGGCTGCGATATTGTTCCAGGGTGATGTCTTCATTGCCAACGCGCGTGATCACGGTGCTGCCGTCATAATCCGGCGAATCGGTGGGGCGCAGATAAGGTGTACCTTCGGGCAGCGGCGTCGCCGTGACATCAGGTGTCGCCGAAGGCGCGACGATGGCTTCCGCTGTTTGCGCCGCTTCCGTTTCGGCGGCTCCCTCTTCGATATGGACAAAACCGGAATCGGGGTCTTCTTTTTCACCACACGCGGCCAACGCCGCGATCAACAGCATCCCGACCAACATAGCCCCGATGATACGGCGACGTTTCAACATAGATTCCCTCCGAGAACACGTGCGAATAGATTTACCCCTATCCCCCAACTCTTTTCCCCCGCTGCGCAGAGAAAGGGGGCGTGGTAGGAGGTGAGGCCGTTCTTGCTTTTAGCTGAAAGCTGACGGCTGAAAGCTGATTGCTACTTCTTATACGCGCTCACCTGCTGAGTCAGACCACCCTGCCACGATGCGCCAGCGGCTAAGGTGAGATTCCAGAGATGCAGATAGACCGTCCCCTGGTAGCCGCGTTCATACCCCGCCTCGCTGTTGGTGATCGTCTCCAGCGGGAAAGCCCACAGCGTGCAGGGATGATCCAGGCGCGTCGTCAGCGCCATCGTGCGTAATGTGGTCGTGGTGGTATGTTCGGTCACCGCCGGGTATTCTGCCGCCACCGCCAATGATTTCGCTTCGGCGCTGCCGTTGATCGTCAACCCGCAGTATTCAGGATTCTGCCCGCCGTCAAAGCCGGAAACGAGTTCCACGCCAAAACGCAGCGTTACTGGAGCATCCGCGAGATTGGTCACGCGATAATCGCAGCGATACGAATCGTCGCCGCGCCGGAACTTAAGCGTCTTGCTCACGCGCACCGGGCGATGATCCGAGCCGACCCACACATGCCCCTCGCGGGTAAGCTGGATCGTGGCGTCGTCCTCGGTGGCGATCACTTCGGCGTTGTAGGGCAGGTTCACAAAATCGCCCTGCTCGCCGTAAAACGCGCGCACAAATGACCCCAGATCGACATCTTCACGCAAGAAATGATCGATAAACGATCCGCGCCGGTGCCAGTCGTAGAGCAGATAATTCTGAATCCCGGCTTCTTTGGCGCGCACCGAGTCCCGATTCTCAAGGCGCGGGCCGTCGCGCTCCATGTCGGGCGTAACCAGCAGGCCGCGTTCGGCGGCGCGGCGGATCTCATCGTGATACCCTTCTTCGCGACGCATCATAATATTGAGCAGGTTATAACGATTCGGGCGGTGATCCAGTTCGGTCATCATGCCGCCCAGGTTCGGCTTAAACAGCGCGTTAAACGGCGCACCCGTCAGCACGATTTCGGGCAGGCTGTCTTTATCAAAATCGAACTGGCTCACCGTGATCGGCGCGTTCGGCCCTTCGGCTAATTCTTCGGCTTCGATCAGGTTGGCGTAGTTCGACACGCGGAAGTTAAACAGGTAGATCCCGCCGAACAAGCCATGCCAATAGGCATCATTCGCCTGAGCGCGCCATAACAGATCGAGCGCCTGATCTTTTTTCTTGCCTTTGGGCATG
>JACRBK010000577.1 GCA_016234525.1 Chloroflexota bacterium | reverse complement strand
GGATGTGCTGCTGATCCGCGAAGAGGAGTTCTGGTTAGATGATGGGCAAGGGAGCTGGCGGAGGAAACATTGGAGCATTTATGACCGGCGTCTTCTCGATGTGTGCGAGACGATCTCGCTCTCCAAGCCTGCTGATTATTCCACCCTGCTCCCTGTCGAACTTCCTGATATTTTTGACACCCAGGAATTAGCCCATGCCCTTGGCCTGCCCCGCCTCTTCGCCCAAAAGATGACTTACTGCTTGCGTGAAATGGCGGTATTGGAGGTCGTTGGCCATCGAGGTCGCGCGATATTATACCGCCGGACAAACTGCTAACTTTACCCTCATAGGGTCAAAAACTAACGGCAAATGCATTTCCCCGACCAAGCGAACGATTTCTCATCCCGCTTTCTTTGTATCCCGCTCCAGGTCCAAAGTCGTGGATGATGGGCAGAAACTCATCTCCACAAGGCATTAAGGTAGCGTACCTGTGCGAGATCATGGTATTCGCCCCCGCCTTCATGATTATTAAAATGGTAGACGCGGATCTCTTTAAGTGCAGGAACATAATTATAGGCAGCGAAAACCGTGGACGGTGGGCAGATAGTGTCCATCAAGGCGGTTGCATACTGCGACTTCGCCTGTGTGCGGGCGGCGAAATGCATCCCGTCAAAGTACGCCAATGTGTCATATACGACTGATTCTCTGTCACGGTGGACGCTCAGGTAACGAGTAATTTCCTCGTAAGGGTGTTTGTCGGTCAGACCTATCGCGCGCTTGAAATGGCAGAGAAAAGGCACACTGGGCATACTCACCGCCACCTGATCAGGGATCAGTCCACTGACGGCGATGCAGATCCCCCCACCCTGGCTGGCTCCCGTCACTGCGATTCGGGTCGTATCTACATCGGGGTGCTGCTGCGCAGCTTCGACAGCGCGCACAGCATCCGTGAAAACGCGCCGATAGTAGTACGTATGGGGATCAAGAATCCCTTGCGTCATAAAACCAGGATAAAACGGATTCGCGCCATCGGGCAGATCAGGCGTATCCCCGTGCCGCGTTGCGCTGCCCTGCCCGCGTGTATCCATCACCAGGGTGGCATACCCTGCACCGGGCCAGAGTAACCATTCGTAGGGAAACCCACGCCCACCGCCATAACCGATATAGCGCACTACGCACGGCAGCGGAGTTTTGGTCTGGGTGGGGCGAATGAACCACCCTTTTATGGGCTGTCCACCGTAGCCCGCAAAGGTAACATCAAACGTCTCAAATGCAGCCAGCCCATAATCCACCCGCTCGTACTGCGCATTCAGTGGGTATTGGTGTACAGCACCCAATGTAGCCTGCCAGAACGCATCGAAATCGGCAGGCTCATTTCGCTCTGGCCGATACTCACGAAGTTGTTCCAGTGGCAGATCAAAAAACGACATTGTAGTATCCTTTCAGCATGAGACAGCCTGAACGAAGTGGCCCCATATTGCGTGGCTACATGTATTTAGCAGTTATCAAAGTGGAAAAACTCAATCCGCCTCAAAAAACTATCGGGCAGCCTGGCGGCAGTAGTCGTGCAGGCGGTAGGGGTTAGATAAGCGAAGCTACCCAATAGTTTTCTTTCGTGCACCCAACAACACGCGCAGACCACTGATTTTCCCTACGCAGGGCTGCGCTAGTTGTGGATATTGCTCATCCTGGCAGTACACTTTCTACAACCTTAAAATGACCTTTAGCCCCCTCTTATGGATTGACCTCAACTCATCACTGCGCCACGCAAATTAAGCTCACCGGCAAAGTGACATGCTGAGAAATGCCCATTCCCCATATCTTTGAGTTCGGGCGTTTCGGTTTTACACTGGTCTTTCGCATATTGGCAGCGGGGATGAAAATAACATCCTGATGGAGGATTTGAGGGATCAGCAACTTCGCCCTCCAGATAGATGCGTTGGTTCTGTTTACGCTGCCGGGGATTCGCTACAGGAACGGCTGACATCAGCGCTTCGGTGTAGGGATGCTTCGGGTTGGTATAAATATCAAGACCTTCGGCAACTTCTACGATTTTGCCCACATACATCACAATAACACGATCACAGATATGCCGGATGACGCTGAGATCGTGCGATATGAACAGATATGTCAGCTTAAAATCGCTTTGCAGTTCTTCCAGCAGGTTGAGAATCTGTGCGCGCACTGATACATCCAACGCCGACACTGCTTCATCAGCTATGATCAAGCGTGGATTTGTGACCAACGCGCGAGCGATCACGACGCGCTGACGCTCACCACCGCTGAACGCATGAGGATAACGCACCATGTATTCGGGCCGGAGACCCACTCGCTTAAGCAAATATCCGGCACGTTCTTTCATCTCTCGGCGCGATCTCATCCCACTGTTTCTTAGCGCTTCGGTGATATTCTCAAAAACGGTCATACGTGGATTGAGTGACGAGTAGGGGTCTTGAAAGATCATGCGGACTTCATGGCGGAATGGGCTGAGCTGACGGCCCGTTAGAGTCGCCAGATCAATCGTTTGATCTTGACTGCTAGGGTCGTTATGTTTAAAACCGTGACTGGAGAACTGCCGCTTTTGGGCATCTTTGGTCAGATCCACGGCTTTGCGGTAAATAATCTCACCTGCGGTTGGCTGGTAGGCGCGCACAAGGCACCGGCCCACCGTCGTTTTGCCGCAGCCGCTTTCGCCCACCAGCCCCAGCGTTTCCCCGGCGCGAATGTCAAAACTTACATCGTCAACCGCTTTGGTATACCCGACCACCCGCGAAAAAAGCCCTTTCGTGATGGGAAAGTACATTTTTAGGCCGCGTGCTTCCACCAGATTTTGAGAATCATTGAGCGCTGGTTGTTGGTGGCCGTTCGAGCCAGCTTCGATGAGTTGATTAGCCATGAGCAGCGGCCTCCGCGTTTGATGTGCGTGCCTCGGCGTCTTCATAGAGCAGGCAGCGCACGCTGTGATTTTCATTCAGGTGAGTATTCGCTGGTTCGACCTGGTTACACAGGTTAAAACGTTGCGCACAACGTGGGTGAAACTGACAGCCAGTCGGTCGCCGAAATGGGCTTGGAACCATACCTTTGATCGGCTCTAGTTCGTCGCGCTGCATCGCGATCTTAGGAATCGAACGAAGCAAAGCCTGTGTATAGGGATGTTTGGGTTCGTTGAACACCGTGTCCGCATCACCCCGTTCGACAATTCGGCCCAAATACATTACGGCGACATCATCGGCGATTTCGGCGACAACCCCCAGGTCGTGGGTGATGAATAACAGCGCCATGCCATAGTCATGTTGGAGTTCCAACATGAGATCGAGAATCTGCGCCTGAGTCGTTACATCGAGCGCAGTCGTTGGTTCGTCCGCAATCAACATGGTGGGATTACAAGACATGGCCATTGCGATCATCACACGTTGGCGCATTCCGCCGCTCAGACGAAACGGGTATTCATCTATCAGCCGTTCAGGCCTGGGAATACCTACGCGTTGTAACATTTTGATGGCGCTCACCTTGGCTTCGGTGGGTGTTGTGTCTGTATGCAGCCGGATCATCTCGGTGATCTGGTGGCCGACCGTGTGCATCAAACTGAGCGAAGTCATCGGCTCTTGAAAAATCATCGAGATTTCTTTGCCCCGAATTTGGCGGATCGGGTATCCTTTGGGGTCCATTTTAGCCAGATCGATGATCTCTTCTGTGCCATCGTCAGATTTGCGGCGAAACAACATCTGACCGGAGACAATTTTGCCGGGTTTTCGGATGATCTGCATGAAGGCACGGCTGGCGACGCTTTTGCCGCAGCCACTTTCGCCCACCAAACACAAGGTCTTGCCACGCTCAATAACCAGATCAACACCTTCGACTGCTTTCACAACTCCTTCATCGGTGAAGAAGTGAATTTTTAAGTCCGAGACTTCAAGCAAGGGTTCTGTCATATTGTGCTCTCTTTTTAGTAGGGGTCAGCCGCATCACGCAGGCCATCGCCCAAGAAGTTGAAGGCTAATACGACGAGGATCACGGCGGCGGCAGGCCACAACAACCAGGGATAGAGCGCAATTACAGCCACTTTTTGTGTATCTTGCAGCATCACTCCCCAACTTACTGCGGGGGGACGCAAACCCAGCCCCAGGAAACTCAATGCTGTCTCGGCTAAAATCATGTGAGGCAGTGCCAGGGTCAACGAAGCAATAATGTGGCTGTAAAAACTGGGGAGCATGTGCCGGAAAATGAGTCGACCTTGTGACGCACCATCGAGTCTGGACGCCAGGATAAAATCATCTTCGCGCAGCGAGAGAAATTTACCGCGCACAACACGCGCCAGGCCGGTCCAACTGCGCAGGGCAATGATGATGGTGATGATAAAATAGACCCGCTCTATGGGCCAATCCAGTGGGACGGCGGCGGCGATCGCCAGCATAATCGGCAGATCAGGCACCGACATCACCACCTCGATCAAACGTTGGATGATATTATCTATCCATCCCCCAAACAGACCGGATAGGCCACCCAACGAAATCCCCAACGTGAGGCTAAGGGCAACGCCAACCAGGCCCACACTTAGCGAAATCCGCGTACTATAGACCAGTCGGCTGAAAATATCACGCCCAGATTTATCAGCGCCCATTAAGTACATAGGCTGAGTAGGGTCTTTTGCGCCGATCAGATGGCGATCCGTCGTGAAAAACAGATTGTTGATGTAGGGGATTGGCAGCCAGTGTAAGCCAATTTTGTATTCGGAACCCTTTACAAACAACCCAATTTCGATTTTGCTTTTCTGGTCAATCGTCCAGATTTTCTTGAATGAACGCGGGTCACGCTCAAAGGTGAGACCTTTGACATACGGATCAAATTTCCCATCGTCAAAAAAATGAATGGGCTGTGGAGGAACATACACGTACTCGGCGATATACTGGGTGCGCGTCCAAGGAGCAAAAAATTCTGCGAAGATGGCCACAAAATAGTAGGTGAAAAGAATTCCCGTGCTAAACATTGCCAGTCTATGCTTGCGGAACTTCCACCACATTAACTGCCATTGAGTTGCAACTTCAAGTCTGCGTTCCTCTTCGGTTTCGGCAACCGGCGCGTTACTTCCTGAGGAACTACTTTGCTCGAAAACCTGTTCTTTTAATGTCACATCCATCTGTTTACTCCAATGCCGACTTAATGCAGACGAACACGTGGGTCAAGCCAGGCCAATAGCAAGTCGCTGATAAAAGTGCCTATCACGGTCATTGAGCTAAGGATCAGAATGGCCCCCGCAGCGACATACATATCCTGAGTCAACAACGAGTTATAAATAACAGGACCTGACGTGGGTAAGTTGAGCACCACGGATACAATCAACTCACCTGCAATCAAGCTCGGCAGAATCCATCCAACGGTGCTTATAAAGGGATTGAGCGCATGGCGAACCGGGTACTTCCAGAGCAAAGCTCTTTCAGACAGCCCTTTTGAACGGGCTGTATCAACATAGGGTTTGTTGAGTTCATCAAGGAGATTCGCGCGCATGGTACGGATCAAGCCTGCCGTGCCCGCGGTCCCGATAATAATCACTGGAATCCCCAGATGTTTGACCAAGTCCAGGAACTTATTCAGGCTCCAAGGCGCAGTTTCATACTCGCGCGAAAAGAGACCAATCATAGCCCTGTCCATATACTTGTATGAGAAAAACATTAGCACGAGCGCAAATAGAAAACTGGGGACAGCCAATCCTATAAAGCCAATGAAGGTAACCAGATAATCGGCAAGTGAGTATTGTTTCACAGCCGAATAAATACCAATGGGGAGGGCAACTGCCCAAATAAAAAGGACCGAAAAGCCCGAAATGGCAAATGATACGGGTAGACGTTCAAGGATGATGTCTTTGGCATCCTTCCGGTAGACAAAGGAGTAACCAAACTTACCATCGACGATGATGTTTCTTAACCATTTGTAGTACTGCACAACCATTGGCTGGTCGAGGCCGTACTGCTCGCGGATTTGTTGCTCAAAGTCAGGGGGGAGATCCTCCATTCCTGAGTTGATCATTTGCGACACGATCGTGGTTACATAATCCCCCGGTGGAAGCTGGATCACCGCAAATGTAATCAGTGAAATGATCCATACTGTAAAGACCATATAGGTGAAGCGGCGCGCAATATACTGCCACATCGTTTTATTTCCTTCTGTTAGCCAAAACCGACCGCCCGGACATGAACTCTCCCTGAGTGCGCATCATTCTTTAAATTATCAGTTATCGTGAGCTGTAGACTTACTCAGAACTGAAAATCTAAAACCTAATGGCCTTCTATAGATTAGAGGTGCGGTTTGTCCCAGAGGTTATGCACCCCAATCTGTATTACAGACCAGGGCGCATAACCAGGGTAGACCAATAGCTCATCCGGCGAACGACGCTATTCTATGATGTACCATTGTTCTGGATAGGTGATCTTCTGCACACCTTCGATCCAGCCCGCGATCCATTCTGCCGGTTGGTTGCCGAGGCGGCTGTGATAGACCTGATACCCCGTGCCGGGACGGGCGGTACCGATGACAAAGAATTCATCCGCAGACATCTGCAGAACTTCCTTCATCGCAGCGATCTGAGCTTCTTGAGTAGACCCACCGAGGACATCGTTTTCGTACATATCGCGAATGACCTGGAGTTCGGCGGGTACTTCGACCTGCACTGCCTGTTCAGCACCTACACGCCAAGCGTGCCAGCCATTGCCATACATGCCGAAGTATTCGGCGGGGACATAATAACGCGGATCGAGGATAGCCGTGATACCTGCGCCGCCTTCACCGGTGTAGATGGTGGCTTCGATTATGTTATCGTCTTTGTTTTCTTTGAATACATCATTTGCCTGTGAGTTGAGGATGACATCAACACCAACGGCTTTCCAATAACCCACCAACAGTTCGGCGATCTGCACCCAGTTACTGCCATAGCTCAGGTCATTGGAAACCGAGAAAATGATCGTGAAACGGTTGCCATCGGGACCAAGACGATAGCCTTCGCTGTCTTTTTCGGGCAGAACCATGTCAAGGTATTCGTTAGCTTTGTCCACATCATATTCGACGTACTGGGTCGCAAGCTGTTCGTTATAGAGCGGGCTGCTTTCCAGGGGAGATGGCTGGGCGGGAGTGCCTTGACCGGAGTGCACGATCTCGATCAGCTCTGGACGGTTGATAGCGTAGGACATGCCAATCCGGAAGTTCTTATCGCCAAAGACCTGGGCTTTCACCGGGTCGGCAACGGTCCGATTGAAGTGGATTGTGTTATTAACGCCAGCGTCATTGTACAGCGTGCCGATCGCGAGCGGCTTGCCTTCGTCCACAGCATCGAAGAAGAGGATACGGTCAGCACCATCGGGATCCTTGATGTAGTCAAGGTCGCCGTTGAGCATGGCCAGGGTGCGGCTTTCGGAATCCTGATAGCTGTAGCCAGTAAAGGTATCGATGTAGGGCAGTTGGTTGCCTTCGCTGTCGACCTTCCAGTAGTATGGGTTGCGTTCCATCTTGACAGTCGTGCCACTGCCCAGCGGTTCTACGACAATCCAGGGGAACAGCAGAGGACGTTCCGGGTACAGGTAGAAGTTCTGGGTATCGTCCGTCGGGCCGCACGCTTTTTTGTTGAAGAGACCAACCCAGTCTTCGACGCCTTCTTCCTGCGCGGCGAGTTCATCAACGTTTTCGTTGTAGGCTTTGTGGTACTGACTCAGGTAGTGCTTGGGGAAGAAAGCGATATGACGCCCCGACCAGGTCGCGAGTTGATAGAGCAAGGTCCCATTCGGGTTCTTGAAAATCATCTTGAAGGTGTAATCATCGATCTTTTCGGCTTTGAATTCTGCCGCGCCATCTGCGGGCAGCCAGTCGGCCACCGGCCCCGATTTGTTGATTTCGGGGTTCATGAGGATGTCTTCAAAGTAGAACATGACATCATCGGCGTTGAAGTCCACGCCATCCGACCATTTGATACCCTGACGCAGGTGGAAGGTATATTCCCTTACGTCTTCGCTGACTTCCCAACTCTCCGCGATGTTGGGATCCACGCCGGAGAAATCTGGTTTCCAGATAACCAGGTTTTCCCAACCAGTCGTATACCACATCCCACCCCAACCAGGGTTAGTTCCGACGAACCCAAAACGCAGATCGCCGCCATAAGTTCCTACTTCATTGATTGGAGCCACAACTGCCGGGTTTACGGGC
>JACRBK010000094.1 GCA_016234525.1 Chloroflexota bacterium | reverse complement strand
GTAAGATAAGTTAAAAGAATGCTTCATGGAATCGTACCAAGCTTCATTTTGCCGAAGTTCAAAATAGGTCGGCGCAGCAGCAGCGAAAGCGCGTGGTGTGCAGTCTGCAAAAGCCTTAAACTCGCGGATCAGGTGCGCCTGGTCACTGTAGCCATAGACATCCGCCAGATCCGCTAAGCGGATGGATGGATTCACGAGTAATGCGGCCTGGAGGCTGCCAAAGCGAATAATCCGGGCATAGGCTTTAGGCGAAACAGCCGTGTAATGTCTGAACTGTCGCTCGAATTGGCTGGACGACAGGTAGCTCTGTGCGGCAAGGTCTGCCATGCGGATTTGACCATGAGAGCGATGCAGTAAATGTCCGGCAGTACGGATTAGCATTAGATCGTGCTTATGCCGATAAGCAGTTTTGCAGACAAATTCCTGATAGCAGTCGATGGCTTCTCCATAGCCTCGATGCGCGACAATCTGCGTCAGATCATCCGCAAAACGCTGCCAATCTGCATCCAGGCCGATCACATGCACAGTGGATGGATCAGCATCAATATTCAAGATCGGCTTGATCGCCCAAGGATACAACTGCATCGAAATCATCTGGCAGAAACCAGCAGCGCGAATCCGAAGCGGCTTATTTTGAAGCGGGTTAACAAATGCCCGTGGTAGTTCGAGCATTCCGTATTCGCTCTCCAACATGAGTGGCGCACCCACATTAATTATCACTTCGATGTATGCATCAGGTAGGTACACCTCACGGTTATAGCTTTCCTGGTCTTGCTCAAGCGCCCAAAAGCAGTTCACATCTGCTGCCAACATGGGCACCGGAGCATATATCGGTTGATGCAACATTCAACAATCTCACTATAGCGACTCAGCTATCCAAATTATAAGCACAATTACGATGTATCGTATTGAAAAAATTCCGCATGTTTTGTTGGAGCTTATTTGATGGGAAGAGGATGGGATCGAGACACAGCAAGAAAATTTCATCAATTTATTAAAATTATAGGCTCTTAGCTCGGCTTTGCACATGACAATGTTTTCTCATGATGCTTCGGCTAAAGAGATCTGTCAAAATCTATCAGACTTTTCGAATATCGGTTTTTATCAAGACATTTGAAAAGTCATCCAGGTATTTTCGCCTCACCGAAGAACACTCAACAGCACGATTTTTGAGATGCGCAAAGTCGAGCTTAGCGCACGATTACACCAACATCAACCTTGAAGAAATATGGAAGATTCTTGAGCGCGATCTTCCTTCACTCAAAAAAGCCGTGGCTGCTATGCAGCAAGACTTAGAGCAGGATACCGGCAACTCCTGACTTTTACCCCCCCTCCGCCTCTAACAGCGCGCGGCCCTGCGCCACATCATGGTTGATCTGTGCCACTAACTCCTCGATTCCACCGAACTTCATTTCCGAGCGCAGGCGCGCCACGAGATCGAAGATCAACGTTTGGCCGTAAATATCGCGGTCAAAGTCCAACAGATAGGCTTCCACCGTGACGATCTTTCCGTCAAAGGTCGGACGATTGCCCACGTTCGCCACCGCCATGAACTTCTCGCCGTCGAGATGACACCACCCGGCATACACGCCTTTCGCGGGAAGCACCTGCTGATCCCACACGTCTATATTCGCGGTTGGAAAACCAATCGTCCGGCCCCGCCCATCTCCGCGCACGATCTCCCCTTCCAGCCGGTAGGGACGCCCCAGGCGGTGCGTAACCGTTTCTACGTCGCCCGCTTCGAGCGCGGCGCGAATGCTGGCGCTGCTGACGATCTGGCCGCTGTTATCGTTCGTCACAAGATCAATGACCTCCAGTTTGAATCCTTTTTGCTGCCCTTGCGCGCGCAAAAATTCCACATTGCCCTCGCGCCGGTAGCCCAACGCAAAATCGGCCCCCACCCACAGCTCGCACAGGCGGAGGTGTGTCACCAGTTGATCGACAAAATCGGCGGCGCGCATCTGCCGCACCTCGTCGTTAAACGGGTGTGTGATCACACACTCGATTCCCAAATCGCCGAGCAGTGCGGCACGTTGATCGGGCGTGGTGAGATAATAACGCCCGGCGGCGCGCCCCAATACAATATCGGGATGCGGGAAAAACGTGAGCACGGCGGGGCGGCACCCCTGCGCCTGGGCGGTTTTTACCAGTTTGCGCAGCAGATGCTGGTGGCCGAGATGCACACCGTCGAACATCCCCACCGCGACAATCGCCGGGCCGGGCAGACGGGCATCAGATAATTTGTAGACATGCTGCATAATCGTTCAATCCCCTATGGGTAAGCCCCTGTAGAGTTTACACCAAATAGACGAGAGTGGTATGGGGAATTTTCACCGCTGAGCGAACAGAATCGGCGCGTGTGGGGTTATTAATCTATAACAGGCCCTTGTCGGCCCGTCTACTATACAAAAGGATAAATTATGAACCACGCGCCCATTATTATTACCGACTCGACCTGTGATCTGCCGCCCGATTTGTTCACCCGCTACCAGATTGGCCTGATCCCGCTCCGCATCCAGTTTGGGCAAGAGACCTATCAGAGCGGGGTTGATATGAATCTGGAGCAGTTCGCGAAGCGGCTCCAGGTGGGCGACGTTCATCCCTCCACATCGCAGCCAACCGTCCCCGATTTTAAGCAGGTGTATGAAGCTCTCGCCGATCAAGGCCGCCCGATCCTTTCACTGCATATCAGCGAAGGTTTAAGCGGGACCGTCAACGCCGCGCGGCAGGCGGCACAGCAGCTTCCCGGCCAGCCGATCACCATATGGGACAGCCAGACGATCTCGGCGGCGCTGGGGTTGCAGGTACTGACCGCTGCACGTGCGGCCCAGGCAGGGTATTCCGTCGAGCAAATTCTGCCGCTGCTGACCAATGCCCGCGCCGCCAGTAATTTGCTGTTCACGCTCGAAGACCTGTCATATCTGGTTAAAGGGGGACGGATCGGGCGGGTACAGTATCACGTCGCGCAGACGCTCAACATCAAACCCTTGATCACGGTCAGCAAATCAGGCGACTCTATCGGAACCTATACCACAGCAGGGCGCGTACGCAGCCTGCCCAAAGCCGTCGATGCGTTTGTGGACCACATCGCCCACGAGATAGGCGAAGGCAGCAAACTACGGGCGATGGTGTTTTATGGCATCGGCGATACCCCTACCCTGGCGGCGCGCCTGGTGGACAAACTCAAACAGCGTTTTGACTGTGTTTTTATCGAAAGCGCCTTCAGCACCCCGGTGTTAGGTGTCCATGTCGGGCCGCTGGCGCTCGATATTGGCTACGCTGCCGGAGATTGGGAAGTGTAGGGTTTACCCCTATCCCCCCTGCCCCCCTTTCCCCGCTGCGCAGAGAAAGGGGGAGAAAGTCCGCCGTCCCAAAATACTCCCCTCTCCACTGCGCTTCGCTAGTGGAGGGGACACAGGGTGGGGCTAATCTACTCTGCGTGATCGAACACTTTATAGGGGGTCCATTGATCAGCGTGGCGCCCCAACACGGCGATAAACCGTCCCGCCGGATCATAAGCGCGTGATAAAGCAGCATCCTCACCGGGCACAGCAGCGGGGATGCTGCGCCCGGTGCAGACAAATTGAGTTTGTTCAGCCGTGAGATAAAGCGCAGGCGCAAACGCCAGCGCCCGATCCGCCGAGAGCAGATGATCGGTCCAGGTTCCGGCCTGCATCGCGGACTCGAAATCCGGCCAGCGCACGGCGTCCTCGGCGCGGAACGATCCGCTGGCGGTACGTTCCAGCGCGGCGAGATGCGCGCCCACGCCCAGCACCCGCCCCAGGTCAAACGCCAGGGAGCGAATATACGTCCCTGGCGAACAATCGACCTCCAGCGTCACGAAGGGCGGTTCCCAGGCCAACAGTTCCAGGCGGGAGATCGTCACTGTGCGCGGGGCGCGTTCGACTTCCTTCCCGGCGCGCGCCAGATCATACAGCTTTTTGCCGCCCTGTTTGAGCGCGCTGTACATCGGCGGAACCTGTTGAATCTCGCCGCGAAAGCCCACCAGCGCCGCCTCGACGGCTTCGCGCACGACCGGCGCGGGATTTTCAGCCACCACCGCGCCCAGTGCATCATAGGTATCGGTTTCGATCCCCAGGCGCAGACGAGCGCGGTAAGTTTTAGGCGATTCCATCACGTATTCGCTGAGACGTGTAGCAAACCCCAGGCACAAGATCAACACGCCGGAGGCGTTGGGGTCCAGCGTCCCGGCATGGCCGACTTTTTTCTGCCGTGTGCCGCGCCGCACCCAATCCACCAGATCGTGACTGGTCGGCCCCTGGGGTTTATAGAGATTCAACAGGCCAGCGATCATGATACCTCCGGCGAGCCACGCCGGACTTCAGCTTTGAGCAGGTCGATCACACGCGGAACCAGCGTTTCTACCGGCTCATACACCGTCGCGCCGGAGGCCAACTTATGCCCGCCGCCGCCCAATGCTACCGCGACATTCGCCGTATCAAACCCCGGCACAGCGCGGAATCCCATCTCGATTCCGCCATCCTCGCGTTCTTTGAACACGGCGGAAATATAGGCTTCTTCGACCTGTACGAGCGTGCTCACCAGCCCGTCATCGTCGTGGCCGGGATAATCTGCCTGTTCAAACATCGCGCGCGTAAGCACGGCCCAGATCACATGATCGGCAAGCTGCACGCTCGGCATCACGATCCCCCACAGGCGCAGCCCGGCATAGGTCCGGCGGCTCACTGTGCGCTGCACGATCTCGGCCAGCGGCGCACCCGCCGCCATCATCTTCTGCGCTTTCGATAACGTCTCGCTGGTCACGTTGTCAGTACGGAAACACAGCGTATCTGTCACCAGCCCGGTTAGCAGGCACAAGGCAATCGTCTGATCGAGCGGCACATTCAGCCGCGCCAGCCAATCAAACACCCCTTCTGCCGCCGCCACCGTCGCCAGATCGACCAGATTTGCGCTGCCAAACAGTGTATTCGTCCGGTGATGATCCAGGTTGATCAGCGGCACGCCGCTTGAGATCGCCACCTGCCCCACCTTGCCCATACGTGATTCGTCGCCGCAGTCCACCGCGATCACCAGATCAACCGCGGCACCGTTCAGCGCCGGGTACACCGTGTCTGCACCGGGCAAAAAAGCCAGGTCGTCCGGCACACCTTCATCGACTGCTGTCAACACGTCTTTTCCCAGGCAGCGCAGCGTATGCGCCATGCCTAACATGGAACCAATCGCGTCACCGTCCGGGCCGACATGTGTGATCACCAGGATCGACTGCGCCTGGGCGACCAGTTGGTTTGCTTTATCCCAATCCAGGATCGTCATCATCGTTCGGCTCCTTGGCCGGAGTTTCGGCATCGGGCGACGTATGCAGTTTTTGCAGCAGTTCTTCGATCCGTTCTCCCCGATCCAACGTGTCATCCCAGTAGAAACGCAGCACCGGCGTTTTGCGGAACCGGGTACGCACGGCCAATTCATGCCGCAAGAACCCGGAGGCACGTTCTAACCCGGCCATCACCACTTTACGATCTTCCATCGAATGAACATACACCTCAGCATATTCGATCTCGCGGTCTACCGTCACATCCACGACGGTCACATCCGTCAGCGCGGGATCGGTGACTTCTGACATCAACAACTCGCTCACGATCTCCAGGATCAGACGACCAGCGCGTTCTGTTTTGATACTCATGATCTGCTCCTTTTCAGTTTAGTAGCTATCCGTAACCGCCAGGGGTCAAGGCGCAGCCGCGCCAGGCAGAAAAACAGATAGGTGCTTATTTGCCCGCGCGGAAAATCTCCCGCGCTGCGATCATCGCCTCGCGGGAAGTATGGCGCGGTGTCCAGCCTGCCGCACGGAGTCGCGCTCCGTCCATAGGGCGGCTGAGATACAGAGATCGCACCCAGGCCGGAGGCGACGGTTGGCGACGAAACCGCCAGGCCCACCATGCACGCAGCACCAACCAGGACAGCGGTTGACAGTCGCGGCTCTCGCCCGTCAGGGAAGCCGCCTGCTGAAACGTTAGCCCGGCATCTGGGCAAACGTGGTAAACGCCAGGACAATCCTGGCGCAGGGCCAATGTTACCGCCGCGATAAAATCATCCTCATGCACCACCTGGATCACCCGATCCGCATATCCACAGGCCAGCACCGGGCCGCCGCAGAGATGACGGATCAGCGCCAGGTGATGTGGCCCGCAGACCCAGGCCGCACGCAGGCGCGTAAGCGTCCCATTATAACCGTTTTCCGGCACGGTATCGAGATAGTCTTCGACAAATGCCCGCGCTCGCGCATACGCTCCGGCCCGGTATCCGCCCGCCGGGGGCGATTCAGGCCGCAGATTGTTTGGCGTCGGGCCAGCCTCACCCCCTGCCCCCCTCTCCACTGCGTAGAGAGGGGGAACTCCCGCCGAGGACAGCCCCTCTCCATGTAATGGAGAGGGGTTTGGGGTGAGGCTCAAATGAGGGCTTATGCCATATACCGCCGCGCTCTGTACCACGATCAGCCGGGGAACACGCGCTGCAACCGCCGCGCGGATAAAACACTTACTTTCCTCGACCAGCGCCATTTCGCCGCCGCGCACCCCCCAACGCAGCGGCCAACGTTGGCCGATCAACAGCAGAGCCGCGTCTGCGCGCGCTAAGAGCGAACTCCATTCAGGCTGACACAACCCGGCCCGCACAAAGCGCATCCCCGGAACCGGTGGCGTACACGCCGCCGCATCCAGTCCGATCACCTCGTCCATGTCCGGTTGAGCCAGCAGGCGTTCGGCCAACAGCCGCCCCGTGCTGCTGCTCACCCCGCCGATTAAGACGCGCATTTTCTGCCCCCTTTTTTACCCCTATCCCCCGACCCCTTTCCCCGCTGCGCAGAGAAAGGGGAGAATCTGGCTGTTATTTCCCCTCGCCACTTCGTAGAGAGGGAGCCAGGGAGAGAGGCTCAGCGGAAAACAAACGAGCCAGAAGAGAAACTACCCTTCTGGCCCGGTGGTATTCGTGGTCTAAACCTTCAACCGGCGCGCTTAGTTCACTTTTTCGCGCACTAAGAACTCGATCTTGTCGCCTTCTTCATAGTCGTGGAACCCGTCCAGACTGATCCCACATTCAAACCCGGTGCGGACTTCGCGCACGTCGTCCTCAAATCGCTTGAGGCTGCTGATCGTGACATTCTCAGCCAGCACTTTGCCTACGCGCAAGACGCGCGCTTTGGAGTTGCGGCGGATGATGCCTTCGAGAACATACAGCCCGGCGATATTGCCGATACGCGGCACCCGAATGATGCGACGGACTTCTGCCAACCCGATACGTTTATCTTCGTACACCGGGTCCAACAAGCCGCGCATGGCCAGCTCAACGCTTTCTTTCAGCTTGTAAATCACGCTGTAGGTGCGGATGTCCACGCCTACACCTTCGGCGACACGCGCCGCCGCAGAGTCGGGCCGTGAGTTAAAACCAATGATCACCGCGCCCGAAGCGCTGGCAAGGTTCACATCATTTTCGGTGATTGCGCCCACGTCCGCGTGGAGAATACGCACCTTAAGGTCTTCTACCGACAGGTCTTGAATCTCGTTTTTGACCGGGTCCAGAGAGCCATCGACATCCACTTTGAGGATCAGCAGCAGTTCTTTGGCCTCGCCCGCCTGGAAACGTTTGAAAATGTCTTCCAGGGTGACGACGACTGGCGGGACTATCGCATCAAAGGCGATCTGCGCTTTACGCTCATCGGCGATACTGCGCGCGATTTTTACGGTGTCTACGACTTCGAAAATTTCCCCGGCGTGGGGCGGTTGATCCAGGCCCATGACGGAAACTGGGGTGGACGGCGGCGCTTCTTGAATAGCCACGCCACGATGATCAAACATGCGCTTAATACGGCCCTGCGATACCCCTACCACCACGACATCGCCCGTTTTGAGCGTGCCGTTTTGAACCAGCAGGGTTGCTACAACGCCGCGAGTATGTTCCATCCGGCCTTCCAACACTGTACCAGCGGCTTTGCCGTTGGGGTTAGCGCGAATATCGGCGGTTTCGGCCACCAACAGCACCGCTTCGAGCAGGTCATCAATGCCCTGCTTGGTCTTGGCGCTGACGGGTACGATCATCGTATCACCGCCCCATTCATCCGAGCGCAGGCCCAGATCAGACAACTGCATCTTGGCGCGTTCCTGGTTGGCGTTCGGCTTATCAATCTTATTTAGGGCGACCACGACCGGAACCTGCGCCGCCTGAACATGTGCCAGCGCTTCGCGGGTCGTCGGCATCACACCGTCGTCCGCAGCTACCACCAGGATCGCAATATCTGCACCCTGGGCGCCGCGCGCGCGCATGGCCGTAAACGCTTCATGGCCCGGCGTATCGAGAAAAGTAATCAGCCGGTCGCCGTGTTTGACCTGGGATGCGCCGATATGCTGCGTAATCCCACCGGCTTCGCCTTCTTGCACATTCGTCTGGCGGATCACATCGAGCAGCGAGGTTTTGCCGTGATCGACATGGCCCAACACGGTCACTACCGGCGGGCGGGGTTGGAGCACCGCCGAGCTTTGACCGGCATAAAACTGCCGCCACTGCTGTGTGGTTTCTTTTTGAACCACTTCGGTTTCGGGGGCCTCGTGTGGGCGAGCCTCATAACCGAGGCTGTCTAACACAATAGCCGCCGTATCGAAGTCGATCTGTTGGTTGATGGACGCCATAATGCCGTTTGTGATGAGTTCTTTCATCACCTCGATTGGGCTGGCGCCCATGAGTTCGGCAAGCTGGCGGACTGTAATGAAATCTGGGACTTCCAGGATTTGTTTAGTTTTTGGCATAATGATAGCGAGAGGGCTGCGTGATTTTCAGAGCAGCAGCGATCCGCTAATCCTCCTTTCGTTGCTCGTTGTTTTCGTTCGGGCGGGCTGCCCGAATACGTTCTCGATCGGTGTCACTTAACGTAGTGCGCAGCGCTTTGGCTAAAACATCGGTCGCCAGCGCGCGATCCCAACACGCGGGTTGATCACACAGGTATGCGCCCCGGCCATTCCGTTTGCCGGTGAGGTCCAGAACGACGCCCTCATCAGCCACACGCACCAGGCGCACCAGGGATCGTTTATCGGCGGTTGAGCGACAGACGACACAAGTTCGCTGCGGGATATGCTTACGCCGTTTGGGCTGCGCGACTTTCACCATAGGGACGTCTACTCTTCATCTAAGCCGTCCAATTCGTCGAGGCGAACCCCTTTCCAGCGGCGCGGGTCATCTTTGTGAGGACGGCGCGAAACGACTTCGCCCCGTTTTTCATCAAACAGCAGTTCGCGCTGTTTGCGCTTGGACTTTTTGCCGCGTTTGCGATCCAGGGCTTCGTCAGACTCAATTTCTTCAGTCGCCGGGGCAGCCGAGGCGGCAGGTTCGAAAGCCGGTTCTTCTTTAAAGCGCGGCTTGAACTCGTCCTTCTTGGCAGGCTGCCGGATGTCCGGTTCGGGTTCGATAAAGGCGGGCGGCGCTTCTTCGTCTTCGTCAATGTCGGCCAATGGCAGCGCCATTTCCGGCATGAGAGGTTCGGGCTGGTGTTCCGCTGGGGCCGCCACTTCGGTCACCGCCACTTCAGCGTCTGCTGGCGCTGTGTCCTGTGCTTTCTCTGGAGCCAGGATAACCAGATCATCAAGCGCATACCGGATCGCTTCGAGAGCGTCATCGCCTGCCCCGCCCTGGGTCAACATCTGAGCCAGACCGGTTTCATCGGCCAACATGCGCACCATCAGTTCGCCCACGTTATCAACACGCGAGAGGGCCTGATTGATGTCGTCGTCCAGTTCCAGTTCTTCGATCTTCATGCGATAGGCATGATCGGGAATGAGAGGCCGGACACCGTCCATCGCTACCCGGCGGCCCGCCCGCGCTGCTTCGCGCTGGCTGAGCAAACGCCGTTCGGCGACTTTTACGAAATCCGTCAGCGTTTTATACTCTTCTGGCTGAACCGGACGGTTGGCCTGTTTCTTTTCCATAATACGATTGACTTCGGCCAACATATCGGGCATTTCGGCGCGCAGTGACTCTAGCGGCGATTCGTTGCTCTTGGCGAAAGCTTCGAGCGTCGCCTCAGATACACTCTTGATGTCAATACGCCAGCCGGTCAGCTTGGCAGCGAGGCGCGCGTTTTGACCTTCACGACCAATCGCCAGCGAAAGCTGGTCGTCTGGTACGATCACCGTCGCGGTGCGCCCGGTCACAAAATCGTCTTCGAGCAGCATATCGCTGACACGCGCCGGACTGAGCGCCTTGCCGATGAAAATCGCCGGATCAGGATTCCACTCGATCACGTCGATCTTTTCGTCGTTCAGTTCTTTGACGATGTTCTGAATACGAATCCCGCGCATTCCAACACACGCGCCGACCGGGTCAACGCCTTCTTGCAGCGCAGCGACCGCGACCTTCGAACGATAACCCGCTTCGCGGGCGATGTTCTTGATCTCGACCTGCCCGTTATAAATTTCAGGCACTTCGTATTCAAGCAGGCGGCGCAGCATATTTTTGTGCGCACGACTGACGACGATCTGCGGTCCGCGCGTATTCTTCTTGACTTCAGCCACATACACACGGATTTTGTCGTGAGCGCGGTAACGCTCACCAGGGATTTGCTGGACACGCGGCATCACGGCTTCGGCGCGGCCCATGCTGACCGTCAATGACCCCTGCGTGACGCTCTGCACCGTGCCAGTTACCAGGTCGCCTTCGCGCTCGACAAATTCATCGTACAAGGATTCGCGTTCGGCTTCGCGGATGCGCTGCAAAATGACCTGTTTGGCCGTCTGCGCGGCGATGCGACCAAAACTGGAGCTGGTCCGCACGGGGACCATCACCGTATCGCCAAGTTGGGCTTCGGGCACATGCGCACGCGCTTCCGAAAGCTCGACTTCGGTCTGGTCGGTGGCGACTTGGTCCACCACCTCTTTTTCTAAGAAAATATGCGCCTGGCCGCTCATATCAATCCGCGCTTCGACGCGCTGATTGTTGCCGATATTGGCATCGCGTTTATACGCCGATACCAACGCCTGCGACAGCGCCTCTAACACGATCTCGCGCGGCAAGGAGCGCGATTCAACGATCTCATTAAACGCCAGGGTAAAATCGCTCTTCATGGTCTTTGTTTCTGCCTTACCGGGGTACTTGTAATTCGGACTTTTGCCGCAAAATTGCGGCGGATACCATCAAAGGTTGCCCATTCACTGCGGCATATATAACGAAAAGTGGGGGGTTCCCACTTTCCGCAACGTTACCTCGACTTCACTACTTACAGTATAACACGCTCCCCGCCGCGTGACAAGGCGTAGATTCAAGAGGGACGATCCTGTAGCCTCGCTCAATGCGTGTTTTTTTAAGAGCGGCCTCACCCCCTACCCCCTCTCCAACCGAGTTGGAGAGGGGACCGCCGCCGACTGGGTTTTTGTAGGGGCGCTGCTTGCTGCGCCCAGTTTTCCCCCTCTCCACCAGCGAAGCGCAGTAGGGAGGGGACAGGGGTGGGGCTAATTCAGGAACGCCTTCCTATTCAACCTCGCGCACCGGGACACTGGCTAAAATCTGGAGCGCGGGCGGCAGCAGGTGGACGATCTCCTGATCGCTGAAGATGGTCGTTTGCGGCAGTTGGCGGATCAGTTCTTCCTGCTCGATAAACAGGCTGATATTCGGGTCTTTCAAGTAATCCTCAAGCTCTTTTTTGAGCTTAAGCTGATCCTCGCTGGAAATACTGGTCGCGCCGGGCGCGTTGAGCAGTTTTTGAGTCGCGGACGCCGCAAAGAGATCATCGTCAAAACGCGGGCGGCGCGCCAGAATTTCTACAAAACGCGGCCAGCGGAACGCGATCTCTAACCACAGGCCCAGCGACACCAGTTGATCCCGGCCTGTTAGCACGCCCCGGTTGGCGGCGATGAAAGCTTGCAAGCGGAAGATGTTGATAAAACGTTTGACGCGGCGCGGGTTGTGTCCCAGGTATTTCACCATCTGGTTGAGCACGTCCTGGACTTCTTGCAGGTTATCAAAGTTTTCCAGCACAGTATCGCCGATCACTTCCTGCCGGACCTGCTGCTGATCGGCGCGCAGTTCGAGGTTATCCACCTTTTGTTGAATGTCATCGAACGATGTGATCTCGCCAGGTTGATTCCGCACCTGCTCTTTGGCCTGTTCGACCTGTTCGGGGGAGGCCCGAACGACATCGGTAGGTTCGTCGCTGGGAAGCGTCGCTCTGATAAATTTGCGCATTGCGTCGTCATTCGGCACCGGGATCGGGAAGTTGATCTGCACTATTTTTTCCAAAAAGCGCCGCCCCAACGCGAGATCATCTTTATTACCCGGAGCAAGATACGCTTTCAGTTTTTCGTATCTCACCTCGACGCTGGCCGCGACGGTGCGCACATCCATACCGATCACAAAAACGCAGTGATTGGTGTTCAGAAAAACATTGATCGCCTCGACCAGTTCGGCAGCTTTCGGGACCGCGCAGCGGTCTAGATCGTCGATAAAAATGACCAGCGGAACCTGTCCATTGCGCGTGACGACCTGCACCAGCCGTTTAAAATGCTCCTCGAACTCAGACAAAAAGCCAATACGTTCGCGGTAATTGGGCGTGGCGCTGACGTATTTTTCCACCTTGAGATTGAGCAGATCCATCGAACCTTTGACGACGCTGCTGCCGAACTGGTACGCCGCCGCCGCGCCGCCCAGGGCCACCCCAACAGCAATATTTTCAAACGCAGACGAGGCGGACTCCCCCTGTGAGAGCGCGATAGCCACCAGGGCCAACAGTCCCAGCGCCGTAAACAAGACCAACAGCGCCACCGCCAGCAAGGCATCGCGCAGCAGTGCGCCGAGATCGAATTGGCTCAGTTGGGACTTGATGTACAGCCGCCTGAAAAACCCAACCTGCTGGACGATGTCGCCCATCACGGCCAGGGCCAGCGCTGCCCACAGCGCTTCTTCTTCGTCATATTTCCAGGCATTAAACCATACGGTTGGCGTCGGAGAATAACGCGGCGGATGATCGGGATCAGGCGCGGGCCACAACCGGCTCAAAAATCCCAGCCGCCAGCGTTTCAGCCGCTCATCGCGGAGGCGTGCGCGCTGCTCGCTGACTTTGTAGATCAGTTTGCGGCGGATCATGAGCATCAGGCTGGATTTTCCCATGCCCCACGGTGCGTCTATCGCGACGGTCAGCGGCTTGTCTGTTCTGGGATGCAGAATAAAACCGGCCAGCGCTTCGGCGTAGACGTCAAAATCGAGCCGGTCTTTATCGGCGGGTTTGTCTGAGAGGGCCAGCGTATTCACCTGATAGCGCGTGCGGCGCGCGGCGGCAGTCTCTGGCGCGGCAGGGGGCGTTCCGCTTGCAGGAGGCGGCGCGGCGGTGCCGCCCGGACCTGTCCCCGATGGCGGGGCCGGTGGAGCGGCCTCGGCCTGCATGAGCACGTCTTCAGAGTCAGAGATTTCGCGCGCTTCAACCGCTTCGGACAGCGCCGCTTCTTGAGGCTCCGGCGGCACAGGCTGAACAGTGAATGACCACTGTTTCGGGGCGGGGCGGCCCGTTCTCGCCGCCAATTCATCGAGCAATTGAGTCACCACCCGCTCGTTGATGCCCTGAGTCAAATCACCGAAATAAATATTCTGCAATTCACGGGGTATCGGGGCCTGGCGCAGCGTCACCGGGATAATTGGTTTTTGGCGTTCCAGGCAGGACCGCCATTCGCGCTGCACCCATTCTGATGCCGCCGCGTCGGGCGACCAGACCAACAGCATCGCATCGCTGTCTTCAAGCGCCTGTTGAAGCACCACATTCCAGTCTGCGCCAGGGGCTAATAAATCAAAATCGGCCACCGGCACAAAACGGTTCTGCTTGAGGATGTCAAACAGCCGCTCAACGGCTAACCTATCTTTGCGCGAGTAGGAGATAAATATCCGGGGTTCGGCGGATTGTGGGCTGGCTTTCTGGCTCATGCATACCCCTCCCTGTAAGGTTGTTTCTAGTCTATAACAAAAATCGCCGCGCACACAACTGGGCGCAGCGCGGAGATCAAAAAAGGGCGCGGCTATGCACTTTTACTATTTAATCAGGTGATGCGGCAAAAAACAGGGCGCAGCAAGCGGCGCCCCTACAAAACCCGGTCGGCTGCTGTCCCCTCTCCAACCGAGTTGGAGAGGGGGTAGGGGGTGAGGTCGCTTTTGACTTCGCCCCTCAACATAACCGTATTATTTTCTCAAAGTGCATTGCCGCGCCTCTACGAAAAACAATTCTGCCCCGAATCTGGAATACGCCCACTTAGAACTGGGCACACGTAACCAGCGCCGCCGCTCTTAACCGCTACGGTGTGGTATACAGCACTGTATAGGTGACGACACTCTCACCGCCCGCCGGAACATCCACGGTAAACACCACACCAAATTGGTCCGGCTGTTCATAGGGCATCGTCGCCCCCAGAATTTCCCAGCGTGCGCTGCGCGTCATGCGCTCTGGAACCGTCACCGTCAACGCCCGGTCGCCGCTGTTGGTCAGGCGAATCTCGAACGTTTCCTGGATGGCGTCGGCGGAAAGTACCTGAATATCGGTGCGCGTGCGCGTGCCGATCAGATCGGTGCTGTTTTCAAGGAAAATCCGCACATCTTCGCCCTCGCGGGTGAACGCGAGCTGCGTCTGCCCGATCAGCAGGGACGCGCCAGACTCGTTCTCCTGGTAGATGCGTATCAAACCCGCCGGGAGCGCCATGCCCAGGCCGCCTTCTTCTTTGGTGGAGAATCCGAGATAATTTTGCACGACATGGTTATCAGTCAAACCGTAGTCTGGATTGGTGATGAATCCACTATAGCCGAATACGCGCGGGCTGGAGTCATACACAAACACATTTTGCGCAGCGGCTTCGGCCCCGGCCAGAAACTCGACCAGCAGGCCGCTGTTGGCGGGCAGTGTGACCGGGTAAGGCAGATCGATCAAGAGATTAGCCGGCTGCATCATTCCGCCGACATTCCCCCCGGCTGGTGTCGGTGTGGCAGTAGGCAGCATGGTGGCTGTCGGCATCGCGGCAAACTGCACATCGTGCGATACATATTGCAGCCGATCAAAATCCCCCACGCCGAGTGTCGTCGTGGCATTCTCGAACGGGACGCTGACGGAATTGTAAAGCGAGACCCAGCCGGTAAAATCAACCGTCGTGTTATCCGCGCCCAGCCGCAGGTTATAACTGGCATTTTGCCAGCTTAACCCCCCAAAGAGATAAAAGACGGTCAACTGCTGCGGCCCGGCTTGTTCGCTGCGGACCAACAAGCTGAGCGCTGATGGCTCAACCGGCTTCTGCTGAGCGTCAGCCAGGGTGAATTCGCGGATCAGAGTCCTATCCGGCGTGACAATCGCGCCCGACTCCAACTGGATCACCAGCTTAAAATCAACACTCAAGAGGGTGCCGGTATAGGTGGTGGATTCTTCGTCATCCATAACCACCGTGATCGGCTGCCCGACATTTTCCTGAAGGAAGGTATCCAGGAAAAACGGCGCTCCGGCGGGAACAAAACGTTGTTCCAGCACATACGAGCCGGGTTGGTCGGAGACAAAAGACACCGACCCCTGTTCGATTTGTTCCGGTACGCCGCTGAACCGGACCCGGTTAAGGCCCGCTTCAAGTTGAAATGTGCGCACATCGCGCACCAGGGTGAAGCCGTTTTCGTAGATCGTCAGGTGAGTTTCATCTTTGGACACCAGGGCGGCTTCAAAAACAGATTCGTCGCCCTGGCCCCACGCCGTCAAGTTGACTCCTAACACAACCACGACTATCGCTGCTGTGACCAGAATAATCCAGGCTTTACGCATGATGCGCCTCCTAACCCTAAACTTCCTCTGGCTGATAGAACGATACCCATTGCCAGGAAGTGCTATTCAATTATCGTATTTGGGGTTGGATTGGTAACACTGGCGTGGAGACGCGCGCACTACGCGAAAATTCCCCCTCTCCACGGTACACGCTGGTAGAGAAGGGAAAACCGGGCGCGGCGGCGTCGTTTCCCTACACAAACCCGCTCGGCTGCGGTCCCCTCTCCAACTCGGTTGGAGAGGGGGTAGGGGGTGAGGTCGCCCTTAAATTGACACTCATGGGGCAACCCAAGGGTTGCCCCTACAAAAGACCTCGTGCCTGATTTTTAGTGGGATGAGGCAATCACCCGGCGGGTGTGGCGATCACCTCACCTGCCGGGGCGGAGTCACCCTCTTCCGCTGGGGAGGAATCTTGCCCGGCAGCGTTGGGATCATCCTGCGCCGGGGAGCCAGCTTCAGATTCAGACGAAGCATCCGAGCCAGACGAATCCGGCGAGAATGATTCGGGGAAGGCATTGTCGGGGATCGCCCCCGGCGCAACCGGAGCGATCTGCCCGGCGATCTGCGACGGCGGGAAAACATACACCTTCGCCTGTTCCGAGTCCACCACATACAGACGGCCTGCCGCATCCACCGCGATCCCGGCGGGAGAACGCACACCCAACAGATTTTCTTCGAGTTTGTCCGGCTGGTTAAACGACAGCACCGGCTCACCGTTCAAGTTATAGGCAACGATGCGGTGTTTGTCGTCCATATCCACCACATAAATCAGTGTACCGTCCGGGCTGACTGCGATATAGGGGCGGTTGTAGGATTGGCGGTTGCGGAACCACATACTCACGTCGAAGGTGCGCAGCGGATCGCCCGCCCCATCAAACGCTTGAATACGCTTGTTCCATGCTTCGGCGACATAGACTTCTTGCGAGATCGGGTTAAAAGCCAGGCCCACCGGCTCATCGACTTCACCGATAGCCGACCCACCCCGCCCAAGATCGTCGAGCCATTCGCCTTCGGGTGAGTATTTACGCACCCGTTTACCGCCGGTATCCGCCACATAGATGTTGCCATCTGGCCCAACCATGATCGCGCGTGGACCCCACATCGCATCAGTAGACGGATCGGAACCGGGAATGCCTTCATGCCCCCAGGCGCGCAAGTACGTACCATCCGCCGCGAAAACCGCCACCCGGTTATTCCAGGTGTCCGCGATGTAGATCGTGCCATCCGGCGCGATGTCTATATCCCAGGGTTGTTTCAGGCCGCCCGCTTCGGGTGCGCCTAACGGCTGGCCGATGGTGCGCACTAATGCGCCCTGACCATCCATCACCAGAATCTGGTGGCGTTCGGTATCGGCCACGTAGATCAGGCCGTCCGCGTCGAGCGCGATGCCGCGCGGCCCGACCATGCCCAGGTTCGCACCGAGAATCGCCTCGGCGTCAATGAACTGGAACACACGATCTTCGGGGTATTCCGGCTCGCGAATATCAACGGTGCTGCTGCCGATGCCCGCGTCCCACACCTGCGCGGCAATCTGTTTGTCCACAAAGAAATACATACGGTCCGACACCGGCCATTTGCTGGCGGTGAACCGGTCATCTTTAGCGCATTCCAGGACCACCGCGCGCTCGCACGACTCGCGGAACTGATCGCGTTCGTCGTCGTTGGTTCCCCAGTTTGCTTCTTCTTCGCAGCGATACTGTTTGGCCTCAATACACATGGCCTGGGCATAAGTCTGGTAATCACGATCCAGCCAGATGTCCCACAGCGCCTGACGATAATAACGCGCCGCGATATTGCCTTCCTCTGTGCTGAAGACATTCGACACGCGCTCATAATTCAGGTTGAAGTATTCCTGCATCGGCCACCACAGCCGGAAATAGGCGAACTCATAATAACGATCCCCCAGGATACGCCGCACATCGCCTACTTTTTTGCTGCCGACGATCACCACGCGCGCCCCATCCATTGAAGAGGCGTCCACGCTGCCCGCTTCGCCGCGCAGATAACCGTAGTTCGGATAATCGCGCAGATACCATGTATAGGGCCAGGAGGATTCGTCGTCAAACACGATGCGCATGTTCGCGCCTTCGTTGGTGATCTCCGCGATGCGGTCTATCTCCGCCAGGGCGGTTTTGACCGCCGGGCCAGAGTGTGCATACACCAGATATTCGGTGGCGTAATCGTAGTTGATAAAACAGGCCATGATCGCGGCACGCAGCGTCAGCACGCCCAACACCGCCGCGCCGGATAACACCGTCATGCGCCCGATCTGTTCGACCCCGATCCGGCGGCCAAAATGCCCGATCACGTAGAGCGCGCCTAAAAAGATCAACAGCGCGCCAAACCAGTTGCCGCTCGCCATCAGATCGCGCACGTCGGCCCCCTGGAAAGGCTTACCTTCCCAGAAACCCAGCACCACCTGACCAAACGACATCAGCGCCAGCGGCAGCACGACTAACAGCACCAGCCAGCCGTTATCGCGCAGGGTTTCGCGGCGAATTCCAGACGCTATACGCCCCAACCACCAGCCAGAGATCAGGATCATTGGGACCGAAAGATGAGTCGTCAGCCAGGGCATTTTTTCGCCCGCAATCGTCAGGCCGAGCGTCATTGCAATCGCCCACCAGCCGACCATCGCCAAAAACGGGAACGCGCCGATCCATTCGGGATCGGAGGCGCGGCGAGACTGTTCTTCGATCCAGTCGAAGGGGCGCGCCAGGGCCGCGGGGAAGTCCCACACAGGGCGACTGGGTACGGCGTACTCTTGTGCGGCGTACTCTTCATTCAGGGTGTCGTCGGGCGGCGCGTCCTCATCATCAGCGGCCAGCCCGATCAACTCGCCATCAGCTTCGGATTCAGGCGGCGCGAACATGATCGCGGTGCGCTGCGCAGAGGCGATCATCGTTTGGGCCATCGATCCCGATTCGGGCGAGGGTAGTTCAGCGCCGGATTCCAGCGCAACCTGTTCTGACTGTTCGGCCTGTTCCGCCGCATAGAGCGCGTCACGGACCACCTCAGCACGCTCACGCCGCCAGCGCCACAACTGTGTCAGGCCGAAGAATCCGGCACATAATGACCCCAGCAGCGGCAGAAATTCATAGACCGGAAGCTGCGTCAGCAGGTAATAATACTGCGGTTGGCTGCCG
>JACRBK010000584.1 GCA_016234525.1 Chloroflexota bacterium | reverse complement strand
TTAGCCGCAGGGCTTGAGCCTGCGGCGCAGGTGGCGAACCCCAATTTTGCCGCTCTAAAATTGACGCTCATTGAGGCCGTTTGTTTTAAGGCAATCGTGCTGCTCTACCGCACTTTCACCACCCCGATCACCAGCGTATCCAACCAGCCCACCGGCGCAGCGGGATTCGCCATATCCAGCAGGCCCAGGCGATCACCGGTCATCCAGTCATAGATCACCAGTACGAGGTGATAATCCCACCCAGGTGTAGAGTCAGGGATCGTCAAACACGGCTGCAAGATGAAATTCTCCCCGGCGGCATAAACCCCTACCCCGCCATCCCATTGGCTGATCACCTGATTCGAATCGCCGACGAGGTGCAGCCCGGCGGAATAGCGCCCTTCCGGGGGCAGCGCGGCGACTGCCATCAGCGGAAGTTCCATGCAGAGGGTATCGCCTGCGTGGGCGACAAATTGTTCACCTACCGCGCCGCGATAGGCGATCAGGTCGCCGAACTGAAAAAACAGATCGTCCGTGTCTCCCGGCTCAAAACGGTATAACACAAAATTGGCGGCGCTGTCCCGATAGGTGGCAGAACCTCCGGCATCCAGCAGCGCGATCACATTCCAGGTGGCATACAGGTTGGCGGGCATCGCCACCCAGACGGCGGGCGCATCTTCCACACTTTTGACCAGCGCCGCTGGATCGAGGCTGTGATCGTTCAGATCGAATACTGTTCCCTGGCGAATGCCTAACTGCCGGTCATAATAGGCTTCGACGCTGTTGGGGATAATCAGGGTAAAGATCGGCTCGGCGGGATCGCGGGCAGCGACCATTCGCGCGAGCGCCGGTTTCCAGCTTGGTTTAGGCGGCCACAAACTGTCATAGGAGCGCACCTGCCCGACCATCACCACGCCGAGCAGGGCCACCGCCGCCCAACGCCAGGGAATCCAGCGCAGCCCATAGGCCTGCACCAGGATCATCGCCGGAAGGATCGCGATCACATAGCGCCGCTGGTAAAACGGCATGATCTCCGCGTTGACCCAGAACACGATCCCCGGCGTGAGGATCAGCCAGATGACCAGCAGCACAAAAACGCGCGTCTGGCGTCGAATGCGCCAGCCTATCGCCACCGCCGCAAAGGGCAGCGGCAGCAGCCCCCAATGCCCGCCGATCAGATGCCCGATCAAGCCGGTGATCGTCTGGCGGCTGGTGGGGATCGGAATAGCGAAGGGGCCATCGGGATGTTCCTGAATCTGGCGCAGGCCCAGCGGAATCCAGGGGGCATAGAGCAGCGCGGCCAGGGTCGCCGGGGCGCACCACTGCCGCCAGCGCCGGGGATGGGTCAGCAGCAGATGCAGGCCATGTGTCGCGATCATCAGCGCGCCGTGATAGTGCGTGTAGGGCAGCAGAGCCAGCAGCAGCGCATAGATCAGGGTGCGGCGGCGGGAACTATCCTCTAACCAGCGCAGATAGGCCCAGGTCGCCAGCACGCCCAACGCCAGCAGCAGGGTATACATGCGGGCTTCGCGGGTGTAGTAGACCCAAAAACTGGTCGTGCCGGACAATCCCAGCGCGATCAGCCCGGTCTGGCGATCAAACAGCCGCCGCGCCAGGGCAAACGTCGCCGCCAGCCCGATCAGGCCGAACAGCAGCGACAGCATCCGCACCGCATAGACCGACTCGCCCGCCAGCGCGATCCAGCCGTCCAGCAGCACAAAATACAGCGGCGGGTGAACGTCATCCCCCACGCGCCGCAGCGTCTCCAACGGATTCCGGCCTCCGACGGCCCACATGCTCCAGCCCTCGTCGCCCCAAAAACTCTGCTGATCTAACGCAGAGGAGGCCAGCCAGAACGCGCCGAACAGCAGCAGAATGATTAACCCTAAATGAGAAAATGATGAGCGCATGATATGATCGTCAACAGGTGAATAAAATCGTCTGCGTTTAACCTACCATGCCGTGCCGCTACCTCGCCCCACGCGAACCCGCCGCATCACTGATGCGTCAGCCGGGCGTGCGGCAACCGTCAGATTGATAAGCTGGATCGCGCTCGTTTTTGCCCGCAGCGAAACATAGTTATTATAATCAGCCCATAGTGGTTCGGGATCAGGTTCAGAAACGAGTAAGGGATTATGGCTAAAAAACAAACACAAGCCGTTGAACGGGCCGAAGCGCCAGCAGCTAAAGCGACAGCCGCCCGCAGTATGCCCTGGCCTGCGCGCGTCAAGTTTGAAGGTGGCAAGACTCGCGCCCAGCGCAAAAAACAGCTTGAACTGCAAATGAACATTATCTACGTGGTGATCGGCCTGACGCTGGTGGTCGGCTTGTTCATCATTAACGCCAACTGGCAGAACGCCGGCAGCGCCAAAGAAGTAAGCTGCGTGGATTACCCCGAATACTGCGTACCAATGGCCGGAACTGCGGCAGATTTTGCTGAGCTTGAGGCCGCCAGTGTGCGCACATTGGACGGTGATTCTTCGGGCGAAGAAGGCGTGGTGCGTTATGTTGATGCCAACGGTATCGCCACCATCGGTGATCCCGCCGCGCCGATCCATTTGGTGGTCGTGTCCGATTTCGCTTGCCCACACTGCCAGGACTTTCACAAAGATACAATGAGCAAACTTATTGATGAATTTGTGATGCCCGGCAAGGCGACTTTTGGGTTAGTCATGGTGTCGGGAACCGGCGGCCCCTATTCTGAAACGGCGTCCCAGGCGGCGCTATGTGCGGGCGAACAAGGCGCGTTCTGGGAAATGAGCGCGGAGTTCTTCCGGCTGGCCGAAAGCAAACAGATCGACGAGGCATTCTCGTTCTCCGGCATTCGTGATCTGGCGAAAGATATGGACATGGACAGCGACAAGCTGATCGAATGCCTGTCGAGTAACAAGTATGATCGTTATCTGAGCGGGTACCAGCAGTTCAGTTCCGATGGCGGCGTGAGCGGAACGCCCACCGTGTTAGCCAGCTACGGCAGCACCAATCAGTGGAGCAAGATCAACCGCGATTGGGGCACCCTGACGCAGACTATCGAAGACGCCAACGCGCGTCAGGCGGAGTAAGGGAAGCTTTCAGCGATCAGCTTTCAGCCGTCAGCGAAAAGCAAGTTGGCGGTTTTCAGCGATCAGTTTTCAGTAGGGGCAAGGCAAGCCCTGCCCAATAAATCAAAACGGCCTCACCCTCTCTTAAACAGAAACACCCCCATCCTACCCAGGACGGGGGTGCTTTTTTTGCTGAAAGCTGATGGCTGAACGCTGACAGCTGACAACTGCTCTACTGAGCGGTCATCGCGTCCGTTTCGCCGGTCACAATCGGCAGGGCTTGGATGTCGAAGGGCTGGCCGCCGCGTGTGATGATCAGGTATTGGGAAGCGACCCAACCTTCCAGATCACCCGCGTCCGATTCGTAGGTCGCCTGGACCCACGATCCGTCGCCGTTGCGCCCATTCAGGACCATCGCGCCGCCGCTGGGGATACCGACCACCACGCGAGCATCGGCAGCAGGCCGGTCACGCAGGTTCAGGTTCGCGCCGGGGTTCAAATTGACCACACCGACCACGTCCTGAAGCTCAACCGGGATCACCGGGGCCACGCCGGGTTCTTCAAAATAACCACCTTCGCTCGCATCCACGACGACCAGATCTTTCAATTCGACAGGCCGCCCCAACTTCGAGAGCGAGACATATTGCAGCGATACCCACCCAATCGTCGCGCCGCCGGTTTCTTCACGATAGCGCACATACACCCAGTTGGGATCGGTGGGCTGGCCGACCAAACCTTCGCTTGGCACTTCGGCATAGCCCAACACTTCAAGCTGCGCTTTGGCCGGGACTAAGGCCAGAGATTCCGCTTTCGTCTCAGGGAAGCGGCGCAGTTGCAGGCTGACACCCGGTTCGAGTTCTACCGTCGCCAGCACCGCGTCAAAGAGCGGGGTGGGCGGGGCGATATTCGTGCCGACCGATTCACCGGGGCGGTTGAAGGGTTCTTCGGGCAGTTCCCATAGTTCTTCGAGCGTGTCCAGCAGTTTGCCTTTCCATTCCACGCGCAAGAACTGAGCGTTCACCCAGCAGCGCATAAAACCGCCGCCTTGGGGTTCCCACTGCACCGACAGCCACAATTCTTCAATCGCCAACACTTCGGGAGTCGGTTCGGGCGTCACCGCGCCGGTTTCAGGAACCAGCGGAGTCCCGGTGCGACCGAGCACGGTCAGCGTCGAGCCGCTGGGAATCAGACCGAGCGAACGTTTATCAGAACCGGGCAGTTCGCGGCATTGCAGATTCGCGCCGGGGTCCAGTTCCACATACGCCACCGGATTAGCCACCGCCGGAACGAGGGGCTGCGGGGCAGTTTCAGTCACGCCCGCCGGGGGAGCAGCGACCAGTTCGGTATCGGCTGCGGTGGTCACCGTCGGTTCGACGGCGACGATCACTACTTCGGTGGGAACAGGAGTCGGCTGGACGGCGACAACTTCGGTCGTCGGGGCCGGAGTCGGCAGTTGCACGGTTTCCTGTGTCGGTTCGAGGGTTGGTTCGGGCGTGGGAGCCGCCGCAACAGGTGCCGCCGGTTTGGGCAGGCTGTCCACTGTCACATTGATTTCGGTCCCGGCCACGCGCGCATCAAACGGAGCCGCTGCGCCGCCATAGACCAACACCGAATAATACATGCCGCCGCTGTAACTTCCGGCAGGCACGATCAAATCCACCGGGCTTTCAATGCCCTGGATGCTGGCCGTGACCATATATTCACCGGGCGCGACATCCACTGAGCCGCCCTGCGCGTTTGAAGCGAGGCCCGACGCTAACACCGTCGAAGCCGAATCCGAAAGGCCCACCGTTACGGTCGCGCCGGGAACAGCGTTCACAACGGCGATACGCGCCTTGTCCGGGGTGATCCCGGCGACGTTATCGGGGAAAAGTTCCAAAGACAACGTTTCGTCGGTCATCAGCCCCACGGCTGCGAGCGTCACCGCAGGCGCGGCGGCGTCCAGTTTGACCACAGCGGTCGCCACGGTCGGGTCGGCGGCAGGGGATCCTGCCGGACGCAGCGCGAAGGTATAATCACCCGCCGGGAACGCGAGATGCGCGCTCATTTGGCCGAGTGACAGGGCCGGGATAATCAAAACATCGTTGGCGTAAACATCCACTGCTGGAGCATCCGCGCTGCCGTGCGCAAAACGAACGCGCACCGATCCCGCTGCGCCGTTAACCGGAGAAGCCAGAACCATCGCCGCCGGAGCCGCTGCGCCATCTAATGAGCCGTAAGCCACAAAGGTATAGAGCATCCCGCTCGCCAGCGGAACCTGACCAATCGTCGCCACAGCGCTTTCGACCGCGCCGCCCGCCGGAACCACCACGAGGTCTTGTACGCTGACCTCATGATTGACCGTGCCGTAAGGCGTGCCATACATGACGCCTTGCAGCTTGGGCGCGTTCTGAACGTTTACCACATCGAGCGCGGGCGCGTCAGGAATGGCATTAACCGCCGCCAACCGTGCCGTCCCCAGGTTGATCTCGTCCAGAATATCTTCGTACAGAGCGGCCTGGACTGCGCCCGGCGCGCCCTGTGCTACCACCATATAGGCCAGGCCCGGAGTTAACGCGGCAGGGCCATCGATCAACGCCGGGGCATCTGCCCCCAGCCCGGTCTGGCGCAGCGCCACTTGATGATCGCCCCCGGCGACGTTCAGATGAGGGGTCACCTCACCAAACGCCAGACCTGACGCTACCACCACGCCGTCCAGATAAACATCGACTTCTGGCGCACCCGCCACCGCGTGCAAAAAGCGCAGCCGTGACAGGGTGGACTGGGCCTGCGCGGTGCGGGCGTCGCTCGCTGATCCGATCAGCGCTACGAGGACGGCCACGACCAACAGTCCCGTCAAAATCCTATTTCGATAGCTCATAAGTTCGCTCCTCAATTTCCTTGACTACCGTACCCTGGGCACGGTCAGCGCCCCCCATTCCAACGAAACTTCCCCGACTGGACATACTATGACCTATCGGTAAACGATGAGGGGCGCGGCAAGCAGCGCCCCTACAAAAACCATTTTACAACGGGGTACTAGGTTCCTTCTTGCCACTGATTCAGATAATGATCCTGCTCAGACGTAAGCTTGTCGATTTCAATGCCCATCGATTCCAGCTTGAGGCGGGCGATTTCCTGATCGATCTCGGCGGGAATGGTATGAACTTGATTTCCCAACGTTTTGGCGTTTCTGATCATATATTCAGCGCCCAACGACTGGTTGGCGAAACTCATATCCATCACGCTGGCGGGATGCCCTTCGGCGGCAGCGAGGTTGACCAGGCGGCCTTCGGCCAGCAGGTTGATCAAGCGGCCATCTTTCAGGCGGTACTGCTGGACAAACGGGCGCACCAGGCGCGGTTCTTCGCCGGACAGCTTTTCGAGGCCGGGGATATTAATTTCTACATTGAAGTGGCCGCTGTTGCACACAATCGCGCCGTCTTTCATGACTTCGAAGTGTTCCACGTCCACCACGTTAATATCGCCCGTCGAGGTCACGAAGATGTCACCCTGCGGCGCCGCTTCAACCATTTTCATCACGCGGAAGCCATCCATCACGGCTTCGAGCGCTTTGAGCGGGTCGATCTCGGTCACGATCACATTCGCGCCCATGCCGCGCGCGCGGCTGGCGATACCCCGGCTGCACCAGCCGTAACCGCCGACAACCATGGTCCGGCCTGCCAGCAGCACATTGGTAGCCCGCACAATGCCATCAATGGTACTCTGCCCGGTCCCGTAACGGTTGTCAAACAGGTGTTTGGTCATGCTGTCGTTCACCGCAAGCACCGGGAACTTAAGCGCGCCTTCTTTCGCCATCGCGCGCAGACGGATCACGCCCGTGGTCGTTTCTTCGGTTCCGCCAACAACCTCTTTGAGCAGGTCGAGGCGGTTTTTGTGCAGTTCGCTCACCAGGTCCGCGCCATCGTCCATCGTGATATGCGGTTTGTGATCGAGCGCGTGGCGTAGATGATCAAAATAGGTGCTGTTATCTTCGCCCTTGATGGCATAGACCGGGATTTCAAAGTGCGACACCAGCGACGCGGCCACGTCATCTTGTGTGCTGAGAGGGTTCGAGGCGGTGAGGACTACATCGGCCCCACCCGCCTGAAGCGCGCGGGCCAGATTGGCGGTTTCGGTGGTGACATGTAAACAGGCCGAAATGCGCACCCCGTCCAGCGGGCGTTCTTTAGCAAAGCGTTCCCGAATCTGGCGCAATACGGGCATATCACGTTCTGCCCATTCGATCCGGTAACGGCCACCTGTCGCCAGGTTCAGATCACGAACATCATGCTCAACCGTCATGCAAAATACTCCTTATGCTTTTTCTACTTTATACACCAACACCCAAACGAGCAAGATTGTAACACATGTCCAGGGTTCAGGGCGTAGGGAATTTT
>JACRBK010000576.1 GCA_016234525.1 Chloroflexota bacterium | reverse complement strand
TTCTGCCATCAGTCCACCGATTACGCTATAATACTCTTAATTGTCATCATTTTTAATGCCCTGATAAACAGTAGAATGCGAGGAATTATGGCATCTCGTGTGCGTGACCTGCGGAAGCGCGCCGTTCGCCTGATCTTCACCCCGCAGCAGCCCTTACGCCGCGTGCGTAGTGGGTTGATCGTCGGAGTGATCGTCGGGACATTGGTGGCGCTGGCTGTCTGGCAGGATATGTTCACCGACATCCGGACCGGCCTGACGGACCGGCTCTATAATCCCCGGCCCACCACCGGGTTAGTGGCTATCGTCGCCATAGATGATGCCAGCCTCGCGGCGTATGGGCGTTCAACCACTGAATGGTCACGCAGCGTCCATGCCGATTTGATCAACCAGCTCAGCGCTGCCGGGGCGCGGGTGATCGCATTCGACGTGTTATTCGCCAACCCTAGCGACGCGGATCCGGTGGTCGCCGAAGCCGCCACAACCGCGCGGAATATAGTGTTGGCCTTCGCGGGCAGCAACACCCAAACCATGCGGACCACACGCGCGGGCAGCCTGATCAACTATGATTATTACACCTATCCGACAGACACTCTCAAAGAGTCCGCTCGAATGTTGGGGCATGTCAACGTGGTGCCGGACGGCGATGGGCAGATTCGCCAGATTCCGCTGTTCATCCGCGACGGCGAACAAGTCTACCCCACGTTAGGGTTGGCCGCGTATATGCAGTATCTCCGCCTGCCGCCCGATCTGTATGAGATCTCAGATGATGAAGTAGAGATCGCCAAACGTAAGCTCTACATCGACAGCATCGGTCAAATGTTGATCTACTATTTTGGCCCGCCCTCCTCGGTGAACGTGGGCGGAACCTTCCCGGTGTATTCGTTTGTCGATGTGGCCGAAGGGCGCGTGCCGCCCGACGCCTTTGAGGGCAAGATCGTGCTGGTCGGCGTGATGGGCGCATCCGGCGATCCCGATAGTTATGCTACGCCCAGCACGTCCACTGGCGAGAAAATGTTCGGGGTGGAGATTCACGCCAATGTGATCGAAACGATCCACCAATCGCTGCCCACCGTGCCGGGCGTATATCACAATGTAAACTGGAAACTCAGCCTGGGGCCGCTGGATATTCAACTCTATCGTGGCACCACCCGTCTGCCGCTGCGCCCGCAGCCCTACCAGCAGGAGATGATCATCGTCTTTTTGCTGGCGGTGGTCGGGGGAATGTCGCTGCGCCTCGTGCGCTGGTATATCGGCGCGCTGCTGGGGATTCTCGTCTATATGGCCTATTTTGCGTGGGCGTCGGCCTCGTTTACCGTGTTCGGGCGCGTGCTGGATTTATTTTTCCCTGCCGTCGCCGTCGGTTTCACCTACGTGGGAACCGTGATCCTCAGCTACGTGTTTGAAGAACGCCGCCGGGGGCAGATCAACGACCTGTTCAGCCGCTATGTCTCGGCGGAGATCGCCCAAAAAATCGTCGAAGCGTTCGACCAGGGCAAACTCGAACTGGGTGGCGAAGAACGCGAGATCACCGTGCTGTTTGCCGACATTCGCGGCTTTACCACGCTGTCCGAAGGGCTGACTCCACCCGAAGTCGTGCGCATGTTGAACCTGTTCCTTGAGGACATGACAAATATCGTGATGCAAAACGGCGGCGCAATCAACAAGTACATCGGCGATAACCTGATGGCCTTCTGGAACGCACCCTACCCCCAGAATGATCACGCCTGGCTCGCCACGAAAGCCGCCCTCGAAATGCTGGAATCGATCCGCCTGCTCAACACGACTGGGCGCTTCCATACCCAGGTCCAGTTTGGCATCGGCGTGAATACTGGGCCGGTCGTCGTGGGTAATATTGGGTCCAGCCGCCGCCTGGAATACACGCCTATCGGCGACACAGTGAACACTGCCTCGCGTATGTGTGGAGTCGCGCCCGGCGGGACGTGTTATGTTGGCACGCGCACCCGTGAACTGGTCGGTGATCGGGTGAAGCCGGTGCAGGTGCATCACCTCAAGCTGAAAGGGAAAGCCGAACCGGTGGAGATTCACGAACTGCGGCTGGCGGGCAGTCCTGCCCCGGCTCCGGTGAGCGCCGAAGCCGCCGCCGAAGCGAGTTGAAACAGCTTTCAGCGATCAGCCGTCAGCAAAAACAGCCTCACCCCCTACCCCCTCTCCAACCGGGTTGGAGAGGGGACCGCAGCCGGATGTTGTTTTTTCGTAGGGGCGCCGCTTGCTGCGCCCTGTTCTCCCTCATCGCCTTTCCCCTCAAAACCAAATATGAGCTTATCACAAAATCTAATGATAAAATTAGCCCCAAAAGGATATCTGGGGTTAAACATGACCGATAAGCTGTTCAAAGCAAGCCGCCAGCCGGAAGTTCTGCCGGATGATGATCACGATTACCTCGCGGCGGATGAGCGTTATGAGCCTGAAACCGGATACTTTGAGGATGATGATCTGCCCCTGTCAGAAGCCGTGCCGCGCAGTGATCCGCTGTCTTTCATCGATGAACAGCAGCGTAAACTAGCGCTGGCGCTCGACTTTGGGCCAGAAGACCTGATGTTCAATGACGAAGGTAAACTTTCTCCGGCACAGATCGCTCTACTAGACAAAGACGTGATCTGGCTTTTTGGGTCAATGATCGCCCTATGCGGCGCGCTCGCGCTGTTTTTTGCGGTGCTGAGTCTATTTGTCTTTGGGTCTGTCACGCTGCTTCCCGCGCTGGCTCCGCTGCTCGCGGCATTCGTCACGGTTATCATGCTGAAACGGGTACGCGAACAACTGCCACAGGCCCCGGTGCAGCGTACCACGCTGCGGTTAGGAACCCTGTCGTTAACGGCGCGGCGCTGGGGTTTGTCAGATGATGATAAACTGCCGGTCCCGAACCATCAGCCCATCTTTGCTCCCAAACATCTTTATAAAGCGCTGCAAGCCAACCGGACCTATATTCTTTACTATACTCCGCTGCGCACCTGGCGCGGTTACCGGCTGCTCAGTCTTGAGCCGACTGAAGATGCCGTCGAGTTTGAGAAATCGAAACGCAAACCCAAACGAGGCTAAAACACGATGCAGCCTGAGTCTGAAAAGCTCGCCTGACCTATGCCTGGTTCTCTGTCTTCGATCTCGCTGGTGGAACGGCTGGCAAACCAGCCCTATTTTCGGGCACTGACGACGGACCGGCTGGACGCGCTGGCGGGATACGCTGTTTTGCGCACCTTTGCCGCCGGAGAAATGATCCTGGTGCAAGTCACACCGTCGGCGGGCCTGTGGATCGTCGCGCGCGGGCAGGTGAAAGTCTCGCGGCTCAGCCCGGATGGGCGTGAACATATCCTGCTGTTCGTCGGACCCGGCGACTCGTTTAACGACA
>JACRBK010000574.1 GCA_016234525.1 Chloroflexota bacterium | reverse complement strand
GACCTGATCACTGGGCGCGGCACAACCGTGGGTGTGCCTGAAATACGGGCGGGCCGGTTAATAGCCATTACCGGCATCGGCCACCGTTACAGCGCACGTTATCGCGTGACAGAATCGACCCACAAGATCAATGACAATGGGTATACCACGCAGTTTACCGTGCGCATGGAGGGAAGCTTATGAGCAGCCGCATTCGCGGGTTAGTCGTCGGACTGGTGACTGATCTGGACGATCCGGATGGTCTGGGCCGGATCAAGGTCGAGTATCCCTGGCTGCCTGAAGGTACAGAGAGCACCTGGGCGCGATTATCAACTCCGCTTGCAGGGCCAGAATTAGGGTTTTTCTTCCAGCCAGAAATAGGCTATGAAGCGTTGGTCGCATTTGAAATGGAAGATTATCGCCGTCCAATTATCTTAGGATTTTTGTGGAATGGCGATAACGCACCGCCGTCTGATGATCCGAATGTGCGTATGATCCAGACGGTTTCCGGTCACAAAATCACATTGGATGACACCAGCGGCAGTGAAACGATCACCGTTGAGGACAGTTCTGGCACCAACAAAATTGTCATGGATCAAAACGGCATCACGATTGAGTCTACCGGCGACATTACCCTGAAAGGCGTCAATGTGACTCTTGAAGCCAGTTCAACGATGACGATCAAGGGCCAACCAATTCATTTAAATCCGTAGCGACAGCCGATTATGGAAACCATTTTTCCGACAGCCACAGGAGTAGAAAGCTTTTTTCTCATGTCGCATCGCAGGACGAGCGGTACGCTTGAACAGACAGGGACTGTCGTCGTGAAACGAACCTATGACGTCAACCACACGACCGGTATGCTGACGCCTGCCAGTACCGCGCTGCCCGTTTTCGACAGCGATCAAACGCTGCCTGCCGATGACGCTCAAAACCCCACCGATCAGGAAATCATTCAATACGAGCATGATCTGGCGGGTTATAAACCAGAGGCAGACCTGATCGTGTGGCGTTTCATCGGCGCGGTGGGAACACAGCAAGTTCGGGTGAATGGAAATCTCTGGCTCCAACGCGCCATCGCCGCCCTTGATTTACCGTTGGAATATGCGCTGTTTGGCTGGGAGCCGCGCATCGATTCACCGCGCGCTACAGAAGGCGCTTTTCCTACAGATGAAAATGCCTATCCTTTGCCTGCCCCACTCCCGGCGGGTTTTAACAACCGATTTTACAACGGCTACCTGCGCGCGGCAGCATTGGCAGCTCCGTTCGCCTATTTTCCGCCGGGGGCGTCGATCACCATTATACGTGCTGGCGTCACGGATTATCGAACCACCCTGAGGACCGAATCGCTCACAGCCACCTATTATGTTTACAGCGGCAGTGGGCCGGATGTCGAGGAGCGTTGGCAGCCGCACGCAGTGACGATGAACAACGACACGGTGGTTATCTCGCCCCAAGACGATCAATGTTATGTTGTCTGGCGCGGCGTCTGGCCTTTTGCGAACCATCCAGAAACAGACTATCGGCGGCTGGAAGTGACCTTACAAGAAACGTCGTAACGACAGGGACAAGGCTATGTCAAAACCACTCGCTATCGCTAAAGGGATCGCTTTCGCTTTTCCGGACGTGTGTCTGACCACGACTCCGGGTGGTCCTGTTCCGATACCATATCCCAATATCGCGCAGCTCAGCCAGGCTCAAGATGTCGCCACCGATGTCGTGACCGGCTCGGCTAAGACTCCAGTTCTGATCGTAGATTCGAACGTTTCTTCCAGCACCGGCAGCTCGCCGAGCGCCACTGCCGGGGTGACCAGCGGTACGACTCAGGGAATGTGTGTCATGGCGCAGGGAAGCGGCAGCGTGGTTTATGGCCCACAAAGCCTGGGAATCGTCCGCTTCGGCGATCAAACCGAGCAAAATACTACATCGAAGCAAGCGCCGGGCAACGTGCAAGGAATCGTTCTGAGTGCTTTTCCCACAGTTCTGGTAGGGGATTAACATGATTGACTTTCTGGGCAAAGGGTGGAAGTTCCCGATTCGCGTCAACGGGCGCGGCGGGCTTTCCTATGTCAGCGGCGAGGACAGTGTGGCCGAGGCAATTTGGATTATCTTGAGTACGCCTAAAAACAGTCGCATTATGGAACCGGAGTTCGGCTGTGGTATTCACGATACGGTCTTTGACTCCAACACCCCGAACACGCGAGCGATGGTCGCGCACAGTGTCGAACGAGCGCTGATGCGTTGGGAACCCCGTATTGACGTGCTGAGCGTGCAAACACGCAGTAATCCTGAAACGCCTAACTTGCTGCTGATCGAAGTGGATTACCAGATTCGCGCGAACAATGCCCTGCGTAATCTGGTGTATCCGTTTTACATCACTGAAGGGAAAGGGTAGCCACTATGTCGTTGCCTGTGCCCAATTTAGATAACCGAACGTTCAACGATCTGGTTGAGGAAGCACGTGCGCGGATTCCGCGTTATACCCCTGAGTGGACGAATTTTAACGCCTCCGATCCGGGGATGACGCTGGTCAAGCTGCACGCCTGGCTGACAGAGACGATCCTGTTTCAGCTCAACAAACTGCCTGACCTCAACTATCTCAAATTTCTTGAACTTATCAACGTGCGGCCACGTCCTGCGGCGGCGGCGCAGGCAGAATTGACCTTTACCCTAAAAAAACTGAGCAACCCCAACGATCCGCTCGTCGTCTTGATTCCTAAGAGCACGCAGGTCAAAGTCAACGATCCTGACCTGGAAGCGCCGCTCATCTTCGAAACTGAGCGCACTCTGCGCGCGTTGAATGTGGCTTTGGTGGCAGTGATCGTGCCTGAAACAGGTGGAACGCGCATGATGGTCACGGAATATGAGCCGAGCAAAGCAGTTACCACCTTCTTGCACGACTTTTATCCCTTTGGGAATATTCCTGCCAATAATGCTTATTTCCTGATCGGCATTCTGGTCCGGCCTCACCGGAAAAAAGATGTAGATTATGCCACCGATCTTTTTCCAGCAGGCGAGCTGGACCTGACCGCTTTTGTACCGCAAAGAACCGATGCCAGCGCCACTGGTGAACCTCAGACCGTGCCAGAGGGTCTGGAATGCCTGTTCCCCTGGCAGATAGAAGAACAGGGCCGGGCGGTCGAGTGGGAAGCCTATACAGGGACGAATCACCAGAGCCAATTTACCAGTATGGACAGTACCATCTGGCGACCCATGCGGCTCAATTATGATGATACCGCTGGCCTGATGCGCAGCGGACATATCTATTTGGAAGTACCCAGCGGTTTGCCCGCCGTGCGTTTTGATCAACTGAGCCGCGCCTTCTGGACCTCATTAGGTTGGACCAAACCTCCCACCACAGCAGGCGAACTGGCCGACGATATTAGTAATGGCATCATCAGCCCCGACGCACTGGCCGATCTGGACAGTTCGGTATGGGATGATCTTGAGATCCCAGCCGCGCAGCGCCCGCAGTTAGAAACCCTGCTCGGTGACGCAGCGACCAATCGAGACGCGATCAGCGCCTTGCTGCGCCCGTTATCGCTCACTTTCGATGCGGTTGAAGTAGAAGTCTGGTACGATGCCAGTGAACGTTATACCAGCCCGCCGACCGATCTTGGCCTGACCTGGTTTCGCGGACGCCTGGAAGACAGCCAACTGCTGCCCCAAACACCCTCTGTCAGCCGCTTTTTGCTTCAGACGGTCCCAGCCGCCGCCGCTGTCACGCGCGTTGAAGAAGTCTTGGGGACTAGCAATGGCCGCCCCAACCAGACGTATTCCCTGGCTCATGCTCCCGTAATTGTGGATGACAACCAACAGCCCGATCTTGAGGTGGAGTTAATCGACCCGGCAGGAAACGCCGAAGCATGGACCGTTGTCGCTGACTTCTACGGCACAGATGCGGATGACCCCATTTTTGTATTTGATCCTCTCACCGGTACGCTCACTTTTGGTGACGGGCTGCACGGACAAATCCCAGTAGCGGGAACTACCGTTATCGCGCGCAGCTACCGTTATGGTGGTGGACAAGTGGGCAATGTTGGCCCCAATACAATCACATCGCTCAAAAGTTATGTGACGGAGGTCGATACCGTTACGAACCTGCGCCCGGCAGCAGGGGGCAGTGATGCCGAAACCCTGGACGAAACCAGGCTGCGCGCCCCGCACGATCTCCGCACACGTGACCGGGCTGTTACCGCGCAGGATTTTGCTGACCTAGCGCTGCAAACGCCGGGCGTGCGCATTCAGCGCGCGTATGCCCTGCCGCTGACCAAAGCCGATACCAGCGTAACACCGCCAACTTTTGCCCCGCAGGCCGGAGCGGTCACAGTGGTTATTCTGCCGGAAAACGATGAAGACACTCCTCAACCCAGTGAAGATCAACTGCGGTTAGTCTGCCAGCATCTGAACGCACGGCGGTTGATTACAACAGAACTGTACGCCGTTGGCCCGCAGTATCTGACATTAGAAAGTCTGGCCGCCGAAGTGGTCGTCAGCCGCCGGGCGGACTTAAAAGCGCTTCATGCCGCCGTACTCGAACGGCTGCTTGCTTATTTCCATCCTCTGCACGGCGGCGAAGATGGTCGAGGCTGGCCGTTTGGTCAAGATATTTATTTCGGCAATGTATATCGCCAGATTCTAAGCATACCCGATGTCCGGCGCGTGATCTGCCTGGATATTCAACCGGAGGATCCAGCGGCCCACTGCGATGACTATATCGCTGTGCCAGATGGCGCGCTGGTCTATCTACCGTCTTTAGCACTGGATATTACTCCGATCAGCGATTTATATGATTAGGATAAAACAGTGGCCAACGTAAAAACAAGATCCGTCCGGCCCGTGTTTCTGCACCTCGATCAACGCAGCGGCTGGCAGGCGGCGGACCAGAACAAAAATGTCTTTTATGACCCGGCGGTGGACGGGCTGCGCCTGGGTGATCCGCTGCTGCGCCCGATTCCCTATACCGAACCGGGGGGCACATTCGGCGGACTCACTCGCCCCACCGGGTTAGCTGTCGGCTCTGAGGGACGGCTTCTATTAGCCGATCCGGGTGGTAACCGGGTTCTGATGTACACCAATTTTACCGGCGAATTCCAGCCATTATGGTCACCACCCGTTGTAGATAGTTCCGACGATACGTGCGTCTCTCCGGTAGTGACAGCCCCAGACGCCTACACCCTGCTAAAACCTCGCGGGGTGGCCTTCAGTCCGGTTGGCGATCTGGTTGTTACCGATACGGGACATGGGCGCATCATTTTTTACACCTTTCCCGGCCTGCTGCCGCGTATTATTTTGGAAACAGGCGGCGAACCCTGGGATATCGCGTTTGATCAGCGCAGTTATCTGTATGTCGCCGATCCCGCTGCCCGGCGGGTCTGGCGATATGACCGGCTCTTGCGTCCCGATTTAGATTATGCAGGCGGCGCTGGGACGCTCCAACGCCCGCGGCATCTGGCGATTGACGCTAACGACCGGGTTTATGTGCTGGACGATGGGCTGGGGCAGATCGTCGCCCTGACCAGAACCGGGAGGCTAGATCGCACGTTTACCCTGGCGGACTTACATACCACTATCTTCCCGCTGCCGCTGTCTATTGAAGAGGAAGCCGTTTCGCTGCGGCAGGACGAACTGCCGAACTGCCCGGCGCTGCTCTTGTCCGGGCTGCATGTCGACAGCCTGGGAAGGCTGCCCGGTGTCGGGGCGATGATTGTGGCACGTCCGATCGGGATCGAGTATCCCCGCGTGGGGACATTCCGCACCACCGCGCTAGACAGTGCTATTTTTAACTGTGTTTGGCATCGCCTGACTTTAAATGCCGATATGCCAGATACCACCAGCCTGACGGTGCGTACCTTCACCGCTGATGCCCTGATCGATGATGCGCGGATTGCGCTTCTCCCTGAAAGCCTCTGGTCACGATCCCTCACCATTTTGCCGGGCGATACGCCTGAGATCTTGCTGCAAAGTCCGGCAGGGCGCTATTTGTGGTTAGAAATCACATTTGGCGGGAACGGCAGAACGACACCGGTGGTAGCGGCAATGGAACTTTATGCCCCACGCCAATCATCGCTCCAATATCTGCCGCCTGTCTTCCATGAAGACCCGGTGAGCGCCGATTTCCTGAACCGTTTTCTGAGTTATTTTGATACGATTTTTGCCGAGATCGAAACACAAATTGACGACTTTACCGCCTATCTTGATCCAGACGGTGTCCCGACGGGCGGTTTCCTGACATGGTTGGGCAGTTGGTTCGATATTGAATTTCTGTCGGAATGGGACACAGCCACCCGGCGTGAGTTCGTCCGGCGCGCTATCGAATTACATCGCAAGCGCGGCACAATCAGCGGGCTGCTGGCAGTACTCCAACTGCATACCGGGCTAGAGGCGCACCATATCATCATTGTTGAGCATTTTCGTCTGCGCGGCCAAACCGAGAGTTGGTATGTTGCCGGACGACCGCTGCATCCATCGCCGGATGAGATAGCACATCACTTCACCCTTATTTTGCCCAACCGCGCCGTGCCTGATCCTGAGGCACTCGCCGTGCTGGAACGTCTGATTGACCAATTCATACCTGCCCACACTCGTTATGAACTACGCCTGGTTGAGCCGGGGATCCGTATCGGCTGTCAGTCGACCATCGGCGTTGACATGATTATCGGCCAGCCCCAGGCAGAACCGGTTGGGTCGCTGCGGCTGGGCCAGACCGGACAACTCGCTGCAACATCGCACGCGCCGCGCATCGGACACGTTATCTTGCGCTAGATCACGGTTTTTTACTTATCCGATACATCACCGGCATTCACCTTTTGTAGGAGTATGACGAATGAGCGAAAACAGCACAGAATGTCTGTCTTGCGGCATCCACACTTTCTCGCGGAATAAATATTTTAACGGCAAACCGCTGTTAGAACGGGATTTTCAAGCCGAACAGGCCTATATGGTTGGGAAGGGCTGGCTCCACAACAGTTTATTGCACGGCGTGGGGACGGTCTGCGGCTTAAAAGTGACGCCGCATCCCAACCCAAGCTGTCGTGACCGTTTTGTCTACATTGAGCCGGGGATGGCGCTGGATTGTTGTGGGCGTGAGTTGGTGGTCCCTCAGCGATTATTGGTGCGCGTCCAGGAGTTGATCGAGGAAAATGAGATCGACCTGAGCGGCGAAGAACCGCAGGACCTTTTCATTGCCCTGTGTTATGAAGAGCACGATGAGGAGCCAATCCCAGTCCTGCTGCCCACGTGTGACTGTGCTGGCACAGACCAGGGTTTCAACCGGATACGCGAAACCGTGCGGGTTCACCTGTTCGCCCGCCCCAGTGGAGAACAACTTCCGGTTCGCCCTCCGCTCGATCCACGACTGGAATGGATGCACACGCTCACCCTGGAAGAACAAAGCCCACGCGCGGTGGCGGTTGACGACCAGTTAGGCCAGGTCTATGTAGCGGCACAAGGCATCAGCAGTGAGGAAGACGGCGCACGGCTGTATGTCTTCGACATGGCAACCCATAACATCATTACCGCTGCCGACGCAGCCAGCAATCCCACTGATGTCGCGCTCTCGCTGTTGGGGGATCGTATTTATGTGGCAGCGGCGGACTGGAACGAGGATAGCCCCTTCGGTATCGGCGTGTTTGAAGAGGCGCAGCTGCGTATCGATCCTGACCCAACCGCACTGATCGAACTGGAAGAACCGGCACGGCTGGCTGTCTCGCCTCAAACCGGGGCATTATTTGTCCTATTGATGTCAAGCGGTCGTTTGTGGACGTGGTCGGATGAAGCGATCCGTAACTGGCTGGCCGACCCGACCCCATCCCCTGCTGGCCCTGCTGACCGGCGCGAACTCGATCTGGGCAGTGATTTTAGCAGCCCTGGCGGCGCCGCCGAACGGGGTGGGGCGCTATTAGACATCACCCGCGATGGTCGTTATCTGTTTGTCGCTGATCCCGATCAAGGTGTGCGCGTGGTGGATGTAGCGACCTTCACCGAAGAGACACCCTCCAGTGTTGACAGTTTTGGAGTGCCGGTGGCGGTGCGCGCCAGCAACGACAGTGAGTTTGTTTATGTTCTCTGGCAAGGTGAAGGCGCTGACAGTGGAAACAGCCTGATCTCGCGCTACCGGATCGATAATGAGACGGGTACGCTGATTTTGGCCCGTGATGGACGGGGCGGACGTTGGCCGGGAACTCCCCTTGACCTTGCACTTGCTCCGGCAGAACGCTTCGCCTATGTGCTGCAAACCGATAATGATTTATCGGAAGTGGTGGTGATCTCAGTGGATGCTATCGCCACTACCGCGCCCGATGAGCCCGTTGACGCCCGTATGGCGCGAGAAGATTTGTCAGGGGCAGCACGATTCGAGCGATTGAATCTGTATGGTCAACGTCTGTATGTCGCGGCGGATGCAGTCGAAGCCGATGTGACCGATACAGCGCGTGGGCTGGTGATTGTATTGGATGTAAACGAGAATTCATGCGGTGATCTGTTCGATCAGGTGATCGAAAGCTGCCCGGCCTGTGCCCAGGGAGATAACGAACATTGTGTTGTTCTCGCTCACCTGCCAGATTATGTACCGGAGAGGCCCATTCAGGCGGCGGACGAAGCCGCTGACGGCGATAACACGATTGACAATCTGACCCACCGGCCTATTGTCCCCAGCAGCCAGACGATTGTTGAAGTGATCCGCTGCATGTTGGAACAAGGTTTTGCCGAAGGTGTCCCCGGCCCGCGCGGGCCAGCCGGTGAACAAGGCACAGCGGGTCAACGTGGCCCAGGTATTGTTGAGGCTGTCGCACAAACGCTCAATCCTGGCTCAGCCGCGGCGGCAACCTTGCAGCCGATTGCAGGTGATCCCGAAGGTGATCAGCGTTTGGTATTGGGTATCCCACGGGGACAGAGTGGTCCGCGTGGTCCTGGCATTACACAGGTGACAGCTTCCACTCTGGCCCCAGGCAGCGCGGCAACGGCGGCACTACAGCCGATTGCCGGGGATCCCGAAGGCGATCAGCGTTTGTTGCTGGGCATCCCGCGCGGCGACCCCGCTGTCTCCATTGATCCCGTTTGGACCCGCGTTAATGCCCTAAGCTGGCAGCATAATATTCCCATCCTCCTGGGTGAATTTATTCAGATCATGGTTGACCCCTTGCTTGATACGCCTGATGATCTGTCTCCGCGCCAGGAAACCGGGTTGGTAATTGAATTTACCAACGAGGTAATCATCAATACCATTTTCGGACAGCCAACCGGAGAAGAACAACCTCCGTTCATGTTGAGCGAAGTGTTCCAGCTCTATCTCCGCTTTGTCAGCGAGCAAACAGGCTTGTTATGCGAGTGTCTTGTACCGAACGCCACCTATCAGGCCGTGAATGTGCTAGAAAGAGACGGTACTGGCCGCATCACGGTGATTGAACCGCTGCCACCTGAAACGGAAACAGCAGCGGCTGTCCGGCTGGTCTTTATGCCGCAAAACCAACCCCCATTTTTAGACACCAATGCTGATCTCTTTTTCCGAGTGGTGCTGCGCGCTGACTTTGTGCTGGATACGGAAGAAAACGCGGTTGATGGCAACTTCTTGGGTGCAAGATTACCATCCGGCAATGGGCGGCAGGGGGATGCTTTTGAAAGCTGGTTCCGAGTGACGAGAGGGAATTAAACATGCCGCAGCAGACCAACGGGAATGGGAATCTTCTCCGCCCACGATATTTTGATCGGCAGCAGTTAACCGCACCCGACCTGAATCAAGGGTTAACGTATGTGCGCGAACGGCTGCGCCGCCACAATCGTTTTATGCACGGTTGGGGGGTTGTCTGTGGTGCAGAAGTATGGCAGACCGATGCGGCAGCCGATCCCTGGCAGATGTCCGTCGGTGAGGGCTATGTGGTCACACCGCGTGGTGATGAAGTTTATATTCCTTCCGGCGCTGCGATCAACATCGAAAGTGCGGTATTGGGCTGCCTGGGTACATCGGAAGACTGCCCGGATGTCCATCTGGCCCGCGCCATGATCAACCCTGCCGGGGTGGATGTCCGTCCACAATATAATGGGGAATGGGTGGAAGTCGGGTTGGCCGATACGGTCAATCTGGCGGGCTATGTCGTGCAGCATACGCTGAATATTGACACTCCCCGCGAACGCCTGGCGACTTATTATCGTTTTACCGAGAACACCGTTTTTGAGGCGGGCAGCGTGATCCGCATTCACTCCGGCGCGGCGGCGCACCATGCCGACCCACCGTTAGATCGCATTAACCGTTATGTCGCTGATCCGGGTGAGGTGGGCAACTGGCATTTTAACAATATGCGTGACCGGCTGCGTATTCTAGACCCGGCAGGAAACGTGATCGATGAGCAGATTTTCCTGCCCGACTCGGAGCTTCCGATCAGCGCCGGAACCGTGTATCTGGCTGTCTGTGCGCATGATATACTATGCGCGCCACTGGTCGCCATGCCTGAGCAGTGCGCACCAGCCGGGGGACAATATGAATACAGCCGTATCTGTGAAGGGTATGACCTGCGCGTATTGTGCAGGCTGCCCCCCTCACACACCGACGATCTCCCTGGCTGTAATGATCTGGAGGCGTTCGTCTGCGGCGATGCTATGCCGCCGTGTCCCCCAACTACCGCTGACGATGACTGTGTAGTATTGGCAACGATTCGGGTTCGCGCAGAACCGGTTGAGATTGATTACCTGCGGGACCGCCGAATTCTGCTGAGCGAATCATTGCTGCGGGAATACCTGCGCTGCCAGTGTGGACAAATTCCTACGCCTGCTCCCACAGTTGCCCCGACAGTGCCACCGACTACTCCACCGACGATTGGCCCAACTTTTGGGCCTACGGTCGGGCCAACCTTTGGGCCTACCGTGTTTCCAACGTTTATTCCTACGTTCATTGGGACATTGGTCCCCACTGTTTTCCCGACCTTCATACAGCCTACCGTTTTCCCAACGTTCATACAGCCTACCGTCCTTCCGACGTTCATCGCCAGTGTACCGCCGATTGGTCCGATAGACTTCACTGATCTGGATACTGATCTGGGGCTGACCTTACCGGTCACTGAGATTCCCAACGTTGGGCCCGCGCGCGGCGCTCTGTTAGAAAGTGCGGGCATCGATAATGTACTGAGTTTCGCCAGCCGCCCCACAGCGGAACTGGCCGGGATATTGAACATTTCGGAGGTGCGCGCCGCTGAGATGCAAATGCGCGCGCGTGAACTTATGGTACGAGGCTGAAATGGCTGATGGCCTTGTTTCGGTGATCATCCCGACGCTCAACGAGGGAATCAATCTGGTTGATACCGTCGAATTTGTGCTGCAAAACAGCGGCGACAGTTTATTAGAAGTCATTGTGGTGGATGACGGTTCAACCGATGACAGTATTTCAATCTTAAAACACCGCTTCACTCAAGCCCCGGTGATTGTGAAGCCTACCGGGGGGATTGGTGTGCCTGGTGCACGCAACGCAGGCGCGGCAGAGGCAAGCGGCGAGGTGCTGGTATTTTTAGATGCTCACTGTTTTGTGCCCGAAAACTGGCTGCAACCCCTGCTGGCAGCGCTGTGGGCCGATCCCAAAATCGCGCTGGTCGGCCCCACTTTCGCCGGGATCGACCCCCCGCATCCCAGCGGCTGTGGCAATACCTGGAAAGACGCCACCTTAGATCGGGTGTGGCTGCCGCCGCAAGCACAGGTTTCATATGTTCCCTTTCATGGGGGCGCCTGCCATGTCGTGCGCGCGAATGTTTTTCGCGCTGTGAATGGGTATGACACCGGTATGACACGCTGGGGCAGCCAGGATTTGGAGTTATGCCTGCGGCTGTGGCTGATGGGCTACGATGTCGTCGCACAGCCTCACAGTGTGGTATTCCACCTGTTTCGCCGCCGACATCCTTATCCTGTGAATGGCTGGGATGTGCTTTATAACAAACTGCGGATGGCAATCGTTCATTTTGATGAAGCTCGTTTGCAGCGGGTAATTCGCGCCCTGCTCCCCTATCAAGGGATCGAACAAGTCCTGGCACGTGCCATGGTCGATGGAACATGGGTCTGCCGCGAGCGGATGTTGAGAGAGCGTGTACGTGATATCGACTGGCTGTTTGGCCGGTTCAATATTCCGGTTTAGGCGATGCTGCGAATCAGAAATTTCAACGCCCGTTATTACCTGCAAAGAGGCGCTGTTGATGAATGGCAGACTCAACGACGCCTGGATCGTATCGTCACGGACCGGCTGCCTCAGGCTATGGGCGATTATTGGAACCACATTTCCACCAACTCTGGTGCGGTCTATCGCATTCGGAACTTACATATCAGCCTGTGGTTAGATGATCTTGATCATCCTGATGGCATGATCGCGTCTGTATGGGCGCGGCTGCTCGCCAAAGCTATCGTGGATACCCTGCAAAATGGTACACCTGCGAATGTGGTCCGTTACGATGATTATGCCCATTTTCTAGCGGCGTTCCTGGCGGATCTGCTGGTGGGGCAGGCGTGGCGGCGCTGGATGTATGAGGAATTTCGCCCCTTAGAAGATGTGCCGGTCGGGCGAGCCGCCGCTCTGCTGCTCTCGCCGCATCCTGAGCTGTTGGTGCCGGTGGCGCAGCGGCTTCAGATTCAACAAAACTGGGAAGCCCTGGTCCTGCGCATGGAGGCAGCAGACATCAGCCTGATCTGGGATAGAGGTTTTGGTTTTACCAACCTGCCGATGGTCGTTCCGTTGGACACTCTGGACGGTCTGCCGCCTCATATCCCGTTGGAGCGCGGCGGCGAAACGGCTTTTATGCGAAACCGGCTGCGGTTGTTTGTTGCGCTGCACACACGAAGACAACCACAGTCATTAACGGCTGCTGCCGCGCTTAGCCACCATGCCGCGCTG
>JACRBK010000573.1 GCA_016234525.1 Chloroflexota bacterium | reverse complement strand
CTTTAAATTCCTTTTACCGTGATGAAGTGTCCTTAAATCATGCTATGATCAGAATCAAGAGGCGAACACTCAGCCTACCTCATTTTAAAGGTCTCCAGGAGGGATTGTCCATATGTCTTTTACCCTGTCCGACGAAGAACGTGCGCTGCTGTTGGATCTCCGCGATTCTGGGAAAGACCCCGAAGCGCAGCGCGCCCAAGTTGTTTTAATGAGCGAACACGATCTGCCCGTCGCACAGATCGCCGAGTCGGTGGGGTTGACGACGCGCCAGGTGCATTACTGGCGGCGTAGATGGCAGGCGGATCGATCAGGCATCTTTGACGCTGATCGCCACCCCGCCGCGCCTGACACCCCCCGTGAAGCGCCAGCCCACCGTGTTAAGTCTAAAGCTGTCGACGCCGCACCCACCGAGATCGAACCTGCCGCTGACGTACCGCCGCGCCCAGGGATTGATGTTCCCCGCCTGCCGCTCGAACTGCGCGACAACGAAGGCATTTTACCTAACGATGCCATGTCGGAAGCCGGGCGTAAAGCCCTGCTGTACAACTTTGAGCGGATGCTGCTCAATGAGCCGGGCAGCCGCCTGGGTGAAAATATCGAAGCGGTACACGATATGCGCGTCGCCACGCGGCGGATGCGCAGCGCCTTGCGTATTTTTCTGCCCTTTTTTGTCCCCGACAAGATCACGCCCATTCGCCGCCATCTGCGCGACGTGGCTTTTGCCCTGGGCGAAGTGCGCGACATGGAAGTATTTCTCGACAAAGCCCGCCAATATGCCGCACAGCACCCCGAAGCTGACCTGTCGCTGCTGTTAGAGACGTGGCAGCAGAAGCTCGATCAGACGCGGCTGGCGTTGATCACCCAACTGGATAATAAAAAGTTTGGAAAGTTTATCAAACACTTCCACAAATTTCTGACGACTCCCGGCAAAGGGGCGCTGCCGCTGCCCATCGGTGAACCGGTCGCCTATCAAGCGGCGCATGTGGTCCCGCGCCTGCTCTACGAGCGCTACGAAAAAGTCCGCAGTTATGAAACCGTATTAGAGGGTGCGCCGATCACGACTTTACACGCGCTGCGTATCGAATTTAAACGGCTGCGGTACGCGCTCGAATTTTTCGAGGAAATTCTGGGGTCCGAGGCCAAAGCGGTGATCAAAGAAGTTAAGATCATGCAGGATCATCTGGGTGAAATGAACGATACCGAGGTCGCCATCGCGGTCCTAAACGAGTTCATCGACGAAATCAAAAGACACTACCGGGGCAAACACCGCCATAAACGTCCTAACCTGGAGGGCGTGCGCGCCTATATCGACTATCAACAGGCCGAACAAACGCGCTTGTTAGAGAGTTTCCCGGCGGCATGGAACAACTTCAACCGCCCCGACGTGCGCCAAAAGTTTGCGCTGGCGGTGGCTGTGTTGTAGACCGGGACAACAATCGGGAGCGCGGCTTCCGATTTACCCCTATTTCCCTTGCTTGGTATCTCAGCCTCACCCCCCGCCCCCTCTCCATTTTGAATGGCTGAGGGGGAGAAAACAAGGTTAAGTCCCCCTCGTTACGCAGTGGAGAGGGGGATTTAGGGGGTGAGGCTAAAATACCTCTTAGAATTTGACAGCCTAGAACTACAGTTCTATAATCTCCCCTCGCTGTCAGGAAATTTCCTCATTTTTAAGGAGCAGAAAAAATGAACACACCCGGTATTAACCATGTGATTCTCACCGTCTCCGATCTGCAAAAATCAAAGGCTTTTTACGGCGATCTGTTGGGCTTTGAAGTCAAAGAAATCCCCGCCGAATATGGCAACCTGATGTACTTTATGGTGGGCGAAATCAGCATATGGCTGATCACACACGCCGCCACCCCGGCAGGAGATCGTTTCAGTGAATTCCGCATCGGCCTGGATCACCTCGCCTTCACTGCGCCGAACAAAGCCGCCCTGGACGAACTCGCCGAAAAACTGCTCAAGGCGGGCGTGAATACTAAAGGCGTCGAGACCTTTCATAACAACTGGCTGTATATGGCCTTCCGCGATCCTGATAACATCCAGCTTGAATACTGGATGAACGAAGAACTCAACCCGAAGTAAACCCATGGACTTCGACCGTACAGCCTTTGTCGAGTTTTTGCTGCGCGCCAAACAAGCCACTTATGCCAGCGAGGGCGATGCCGCCAGCGTCGCCTCGCTGCTGCCCGGCGCAAAGCAGTTGGAATATCGCGAGGGCCGTTGGCTCTACCGCGATATTTATTTCGGGGCCATGCAATTCACCGGGCAAGAAGTCATTTATTTGGACGATACTCCCCTGTGGACGATGTGTTACAATGGCGGCATGATCGATCCGGCAGCGTCGTTGGGCGGATTCTTGAAAGAAGCGATGCGTCACGTCTCGGCGGATCGTCCCTATCGCGGCCCGGCGCAGTATGTCAGCGGCGATTATCGCTACACTGATGAGAGTCATGGCTCGCTGGATTGGTATTGGGGTCACGAGGTGATCACGTTTCAGGCGCGGCCTATCTATGAACTGCGTTACAGCGGCGGGCTGATCGTGTAAGAACGGCCTCACCCCCTACCGCCGCCGAACAGGTCTTGTAGGAGAAAGTTAATTGGGAGAGTCCGCGTTCCCACAACACTCAATGAGGTAATGGATGTTCCAATTGTTAGGCGACATCGAATTTATGGCGGTATGTGACGGCTGGTACCATTTCCGCTCCAGCG
>JACRBK010000572.1 GCA_016234525.1 Chloroflexota bacterium | reverse complement strand
TCCCCTCCCCACTGCGCTGCGCTGGTGGAGAGGGGAAAAACCGGGCGCAGCGGCGCCGTTTCCCTACACAAACCCGGTCGGCTGTGGTCCCCTCTCCAACCAAGTTGGAGAGGGGGTAGGGGGTGAGGATGTCCTTCATAACCGGGCGCGGCTGCACCCTATCCTCCCTCATCCTCCTTCCCGCAAAACCCAATATGAGCTTATCACAAAATCTAATGATAAAATTAGCCCCAAAAGAATAACTGGGGTTAAACATGACCGATAAGCTGTTCAAAGCAAGCCGCCAGCCGGAAGTTCTGCCGGATGATGATCACGATTACCTCGCAGCGGATGACGATTTTTATGAATCAGAGGCTGGATACCATGATCTGCCCCTGTCAGAAGCCGTGCCGCGCAGTGATCCGTTGTCTTTCATCGATGAACAGCAGCGTAAACTGGCGCTGGCGCTCGACTTTGGGCCAGAAGACCTGATGTTCAATGACGAAGGTAAACTTTCTCCGGCACAGATCGCCCAATTAAACCAGGATTTGCTGTGGTTCTATGGGCCGATGGTCGCCGCGAGCACTGCCTTGGCGCTTTTTTTCGCCATGATGGGCGTATTCAGCGGCAATGCGCTGTTATTACCGGGGATAATGATGTTGGTGCTGGCGCTGATCCCCGCGCTGCTGCTCAGACAAGAGCGCGAACGTCTCGCACGGCGTCGGGTGCAGCGTACCATGCTGCGTCTAGGAACCCTGTCATTGACGGCGCGGCGGATGGGTCTGCTGGAAGGGGATACGCTGCCTGTCGCTGGGGATAAGCCGGTGTTTGCCCCCAAACGTCTATATAAAGCGCTGCAAGCCAACCGGACCTATATTCTTTACTATACCCCGGTGCGCACCTGGCGCGGTTACCGGCTGCTCAGTCTTGAGCCGACTGAAGATGCCGTCGAGTTTGAGAAACCGAAACGCAAACCGAAACGAGGCTAAAACACGATGCAGCCTGAGTCTGAAAAGCTCGCCTGACCTATGCCTGGTTCTCTGTCTTCGATTTCGCTCGTTGAAAGGCTGGCAAACCAGCCCTATTTTCGGGCACTGACGACGGACCGGCTGGACGCGCTGGCGGGATACGCTGTTTTGCGCACCTTTGCCGCCGGAGAAATGATCCTGGTGCAAGACACACCGTCGGCGGGCCTGTGGATCGTCGCGCGCGGGCAGGTGAAAGTCTCGCGGCTCAGCCCGGATGGGCGTGAACATATCCTGCTGTTCGTCGGACCCGGCGACTCGTTTAACGACATCCCCGCGTTAGATGGCGGACCTAACCCTGCCACCGCTACCGCGTTGGTTGATACCGCCGCCTGGGTGCTGCCCTCACGGGTGATCATGGCCGAACTGCACGCCAACCCCGATCTGGCGCTGGACGTGATCAGCATTTTGGCGCAGCGCACCCGCCTGTTAGTACAGCAGATCGAAGACCTGGCGCTGTGTTCCGTCACGACACGGTTGGCGCGCTTTTTGCTCAAACAAACCGCCGGGGAGCCTTCCAGCCCGCCCGATCTCGCGCGGGCGACCCTGGCGGCGCATCTCGCCACCACGCCAGAGACGATCAGCCGGGCGCTGCGCACGCTCGAAGCTATCGGCGCGATTGAGTTTGATCGCCAGAGCATCCTGATCGTGCGCCACGATCTATTACAAACGGTGGCGATGGGATAAAGCAGCCGTCAGCTTTCAGCGTTCAGCCATCAGCGAAAAGCAAGTTAACAGTTTTCAGTCGTCAGTCTTCAGTAGGGGCGAGGCAAGCCTCGCCCAAAACGGCCTCACCCCCTACCCCCTCTCCAACTGGGTTGGAGAGGGGACAGCAGCCGACCCTTCTCCCCCTTTCTCTGCGCAGCGGGGAAAGGGGGTCGGGGGGATAGGGGTAAATCCGCATCACCTGTTTAAATAGTAAAAGTGCATTGCCCTGGGCGAGGCAAGCCTCGCCCCTACAATGACAACGTGGACGGACCCCTAGCAGACTGAACCAGTCAAGTGAAAATCCGGCCAACAAAGAAAGGAGTTTACCTGTGGACGTCCCAACGTTTGCCGAGATAGAAACCGAATTTTTACAGCGTATCAGGCATCATGTCTATTGCACTATGGCAACCATCGATCTCAAAAATCGTCCGCGTTCGCGCATCATGCACCCAGTCTGGGAAGGTGCTGCCGGGTGGATCATTTCCTGGCCGGAATCCCCCAAAGCGAAACATTTACAGCATAATCCGCATGTATCGCTCGCCTATTTCTGTCACGACACCACCAAACCCGTCTACGTCGAATGTACTGCCGGGTGGATGACCGACCGCACCGAACAGCAGCGCGTATGGGAATTTTATAAAACCGTCCCGCCGCCGCTCGGTTTTGATCCTACTCCCCACTATGGCACGATTGATCATCCGCTGTTCGGCTTGATCAAACTCATTCCCTGGCGCATTGAGCTGTGTACACTGGGGGGTGAATCGGTCATCTGGCACAAAAAATAAGCGGCTTGACGGCAAGCCGACGGCTGAAAACGGACCGCTTCTTCACTTGATCCAGATCAAGTTTGCGCGTGCGGTTGTCCACTATTATCATGAAATCATCAGCAATTCTTGATGCAGATTTCGACGTAGTAACACAACCTAGGCAGAAGTGAAATGAATCCTTACCAGTTTATCCCCAACCTGGCAGAATTGATCCCCGATATTCCGCCAGACAGCATTATCAGCCGCACCCTGCACGAAAGCGACGGCGTGAGAACGGTACTCTTTGGGTTCGCCCCCGGTCAAGAACTCTCCGAACATACCGCGTCCGTGCCTGCCGTACTCTGGTTTGTGCAAGGGGAGGCCGATCTCACTTTAGGCGGCGATTCTATGCAAGCCCACGCCGGGACATGGGTCCAGATGCCGCCGAAAATGCCGCACAGCGTCCACGCGAAAACAACCGTGATCATGCTGCTGCTTATGATCCGTTCAACCACAGGAGGGAATATGCCATGATCGAACCTTCCGCCCGGCCCAAACGACGCCTGCGCCCCTGGATGCTGTTGATCATCGGGATGGTCGGCGTGTTGTCCGGGCTGGGCCTGTTTACATTCGTCTACGCCGAGGGAACGTCCTATCTATCGAACGATCCCAATACCTGCATGAACTGTCACGTCATGCGCGATGAATTTGACGGCTGGCAGCGTGGCAGCCACCACGAGGTGGCAGTGTGTAACGACTGCCATACGCCGCATAGTTTCGTGCGCAAATGGTTTGTGAAGGGGCTGAACGGTTTCCATCACAGTTGGGCGTTTACATTCGACACCTACGCCAACACCATCCGCATCAAAGAGTTTAACGCCGACGTGGTGCAGGAAAACTGTATTCGCTGCCATGAAACATTGGTCAGCCAGATGGTCGCCAACGCCAAAGGCGAAGAGGCCCGCTGTGCCACCTGCCATTCAGACGTAGGTCACAGCCGGTAAGAATCTAATTTAAAAGGATGCGCAGAATGAAACGATTGTTATCACGCCAAACTTTGCTTTATGCGCTGGTCTTTGTCGGGGCGGCAGCGCTGACCGCCGCCGTCGCGGCGCTGCTGGTCAATATCGACGAGAACAAAGACGCCGCCGCCAGTTACCCGCTGAAAGTGGTCGAGATCAGCGACACGGAACTCGATCCTGAGGTGTGGGGAAAGAATTTTCCGCTGGAATATGACCGTTTTGTGAAAACTGAAGAAGATTATGGTCGCACGCCCTACGGCGGTTCGGAAGACTACAGCAAGATCGAACGGTATCCTGCGATGGTGCGCTTGTGGGCCGGTTATGCCTTCAGCAAAGATCACGACGAGGATCGCGGCCATTTTTATATGCAGACCGACCAGGCCACCACCGAGCGTGTGAAACTGGTCGATCAGCCCGGCGCATGTATCAACTGCCACTCCGCGAATATGCCCGCCCTGGTCGAAGAATTGGGCTGGGAAGAATTTAACCACACCCCCTATAACGAACTGAAAGATCAACTGGTCTACGGCTCATCATGTGCCGACTGCCACGATCCTGACACGATGGAACTGCGCGTCACGCGCCCGGCATTTATCAACGCCATGGAAGCGCGCGGCGTTGATCTGAGCGAGGCCACGCGCCAGGAAATGCGTACTTATGTGTGTGCCCAATGCCATGTCGAATATTACTTCAAGGGCGATAACAAGGTGCTGACTTTCCCCTGGTCGAAGGGTTTCACCATCGACAACATCGAAGAACACTATGATGAATATGAATTCAAAGACTGGACCCATGCCGAAACCGGCGCGTCGATGATCAAGATTCAGCATCCCGAATTCGAGATGTGGTCCACTGGCATCCACGCGGAGTCGGGTGTCTCGTGCGCCGACTGCCACATGCCGTACATCCGCGAAGGCAGCGTCAAGATTTCGGATCACTGGCTGCGCAGCCCGCTGCAAGATGTCGAATCAGCCTGCGGAACGTGCCACAATGTCCCCGCCGACGAACTATATGATCGCGTGGTGAACATTCAAGACAAAACCGCCAGCCTGCTCCGTCTGAGCGAAGACGCCCTGCTGAGCGCGATTGATACTATCGTCGAGGCGAAAGCGCTCGGCCTGACCGATGAGGAACTCAAAGAAGCGTTGGATCTGCACCGCTCCGCTCAATTGCGTTGGGATTATGTGTCGTCGGAGAACAGCACCGGCTTCCACAGCCCGCAAGAAGCAGCCCGCGTGCTCGCCAACTGTATTGATCTCGCCCGCCAGTCCGAACTCGCGGCCCGCGCTGCGATGGCCGAAAAAGCCGAGTAAAAGCGGTCAGCCGTCAGCTTTCAGCCGTCAGCAAAGGCAAAACCGGCCTCACCCCCTACCCCCTCTCCAACTCGGTTGGAGAGGGGACCGCCGCCGACCCTTCTCCCCCTTTCTCTGCGCAGCGGGGAAAGGGGGTCGGGGGGATAGGGGTAAATCCGCATAACCTGATTAAATAGTAAAAGTGCATTGCCCTGCCCTGGGCGACGCGGCGCCTCGCCCCTACAAAATCAACGTGGACTAACCAGTAGGCGGTGAGGTCGCTCTTAAATTGACGACTATTGGGCGTGGATAGACGGCGGGCAAGTCTATCCTCCGGCGTTCCCAGGTAAAAACCAACCACCTGGGTGATGCTCAGACCCCGATTTGTCT
>JACRBK010000571.1 GCA_016234525.1 Chloroflexota bacterium | reverse complement strand
CCCGACCGTAAGACATGGTATGTGGTGGCTTTTGCTGTCGATATGGTCACAGCGGAAATTCCAGCCGGGCTGCTGCGCAGCGCCGGGATTCCGGTCTTTTTATTCCGCGAGGCCGCAGGTAGTTCTGCGATCCCCGTGTCGGTAGGGCTGCTCGGCGGCGTAGATGTAGGCGTCCCCGAAGCCTACTATGACGAGGCCCTGGCGTTGATCGAGGGGGAGGATCGCCCCTACCGGGATCGGCTATCAGCATTAGAGTCTGGCGAGACCCCAGACGAAACATCTGAACAAAATCCACCTGACGAGGACGTATAACCGGCATGAACAGCCGAGTACAAACGGTAGACGAGGGGCGGCCCGATCACCAGACCGTACCCGCTTCATCTTTGCCATCGACTTTGTTAGTTGCGCAATCGCGCCCCAGAACCCGCTGGAATCTGCTGTTAGCCCCGACGGTAGGCATTATTCTGCTGCTGATCTGGGAAGGGGTGGCGCAGTCTGGCTGGTATGCGTCGTTTATCGTTCCCTCCCCGGTGCGTGTCGCGAATCGCTGGTGGGCGCTGGCAGCAGATGGATCGCTGCTGCGGCATACAGCGGTCACGCTGCGCGAGGTTCTCACCGGCATGATGGTGGGCGTACTGGCGGCGTTCTGGCTGGGATATGCCATCGCCAAAAGCCGCACCGCAGCGTATGCGCTGACTCCTTATTTGGTGGCGCTGCAAGCCGTCCCGATTGTGGCGATTGCCCCTCTGTTGATCATCTGGTTTGGGGCGGGCATCGCCAGCAAAGTGATCATCTGCGCGTTGATCGTGTTTTTCCCGATGCTGGTCAATACCGTGATTGGGATTCGCGGCATTCCACCCGAACTGCGCGACTTGATGCGGTCTTTAGAGGCCAATCCCTTCCAAACCTTCTGGCATCTCGAACTCCCGGCGGCCATGCCGGTAGTGATCGGCGGGCTGAAGGTTAGTGCCACGCTGTCTGTGATCGGAGCGGTAGTGGGGGAATTCGTCAGCGCCAGCGCCGGGTTAGGCTATTTGGTCAACTTCGGGCGCGGAACCTATGACACCCCCCTGGTAATTGCTGCCGTTTTCACCCTGACGGCGCTGGCAATGACCCTGTACGGCCTGGCGGCCTGGTTAGAACATATCCTGCTCGACTGGCATAAAGCCATCCAAAATTAGCATGGTCCGGCATTCTCGATAAACTATTCCCCCGGAATGGCTGTCTGTGTTTTATCAGGAAGGGGAAATTATGCAAACGCGCCAAAATCGAAGCCGGAACCGCACGTGGTTAGTGGGAGCGGCCCTGTTGATCGTTATCGCCCTGCTGGCGGCGGCCTATATATTCTCGCAGCAGGAAGAAGAAACAGATGGAAAAACCAAGGTTACCCTGTTTATGGGGTACATCCCCAGTGTGCAGTTCGCGCCGGTTTATGTGGCGGCGGAACGAGGTTATTTTGCCGACGAGGGTATCGAGATCGTGTTCGAAAACAGCTTCAACGAAGCTGATGGGGTTGAACGGCTTGCCAGCAACAATTTGCGCTTTGGCCTGATCAGCGGAGAACAAGTGCTGTTAGCCCGCGCCAATGATCGCCCTATCGTCTATGTGCTGGAGTGGTATCACAACTTCCCGGTGGGAATCGTGTCAGCAGTAGATCAGAATATCACCCAGCCGGAAGACCTGCGGGGCCGCGTGGTAGGGATTCCCGGCCTGTATGGGGCGAGTTATATCGGGTTCCGCGCCCTGCTGAACGCCAGCGGCCTGACCGAAAGTGATCTGGGCGAACTACGTTCGATTGGTTTTACCGCCCCAGAGAATATCTGCGAAGACAAGGTCGAAGCCGCCGTGATCTATATCGCCAACGAGCCGCTAACCATCGAACAGCAGTGCAGCGAAGTCAATGTGATCAAGATATCGGATTACGTTACCCTGGTTTCGAATGGACTGGTGACGAATGAACAGACCATCCGCGAACAGCCTGAACTGGTGCGCGGTATGGTGCGGGCTATCCAGCGCGGTATTGCTGATGTGATCGCCGATCCTGACGCGGCCTTCGAGATCAGTGTCAGAGACTACGTGAAGGATTTGCCGCAGGATCAGTACGAGACTCAGCGGCAGGTGTTGGCGAACTCCATCGAACTCTGGCGCTCGGATCAACAACTGGGGCAGACCACCCCGGCAGCCTGGGAAACCACCCAGGAAATTCTGATCCAGGCCGGGCTGATGTCTGAGCCGTTAGACGATGTGACAGCGTGTTACGATATGAGCTTTTTGTCTCAGTAACCCACAGAAAAACTCACAGGAAAAACCGTGTCTGACCAGACTATCCTTGCGGCTGAACAAATCAGCCATCTCTACCCGGATGGTATCCACGCCTTGGATAATGTGACACTGCGCCTGGCGTGCGAATCGTTCGTGTGCCTGGTCGGGCCGAGTGGGTGCGGCAAAAGCACCCTGCTGCGCATTTTAGCGGGCCTGCTCCCACCAGGGGCAGGCCATGTGCTGCTCGATGAGCAGCCGATCACCCAGCCCCAGCGCCGGATCGGGATCGTTTTTCAGAAAGCGAACCTGCTGCCCTGGCGCACGGTCTACGGTAATCTCTCGCTGCCGCTGGAACTGGCTGGTATGCCCGTTGCGGAACGCGATGAGCGCACCCTCGCGATGCTGAACCTGATTAATCTGGAAGAATTCGCCGATACTTACCCTGCTTCGCTCTCCGGCGGGATGGCGCAGCGAATCGCGATTGGCCGCGCCTTGATCCACGATCCTCAGGTCCTGCTGCTCGATGAACCGTTCGGCGCGCTGGATGCGCTCACCCGCGAGCAAATGAGCGAGGAACTGCTGCGGATTTGGGCCAGACATCGTAAAACGGTGTTGATGGTCACACACAGCATCCCCGAAGCGGTGCTGTTGGCGGATCGGGTGCTGGTGATGAGTCCTCGCCCTGGACGGATCGTGGCGGATGTCGAGATTCCGCTCTCCCGCCCGCGCAGCCTGGATTTGCTGCATCGACCGGATTTTGTCGCCTTGACAGAGCGGCTGCGTCACAGCATCCGTACTGCGCATTAGGATTCACACCATCAGGGTTTGTATTCACGACTAAACCAATATCAACAAACAGTTGAAACTCTCGCCGCTGTCTGGTACGCTGATCGGCGCCGGAATGAGATGCAAAAGGTAGAAGGATGCCCAAAACAATTTTAGTCGTGGACGATGACGAGTTGATCTGTGGTTTGGTTAAACGTTTTGTGGAACAAGGGGGATATCAGGCGATTACAGCGTTTAACGGCCCATCAGCCATTGCCAAGTATGAAACCGAAAAACCCGATCTGGTGGTGCTGGATATAGCGATGCCCGAATTATCGGGATTAGAGGTTGCCAAGAGCATCCGCGCTATTCAACAACGCGACCAGCGCCCACATACCCCTATTATCTTGCTCACCGCGTATGCGCGCAGTTTTTTTGTGTCAACCGGAGATGTACGGGTCGATAGTTACCTGACAAAACCGGTCGTTTTTGAGCAACTGATGGAACATATACGCCGGTTTATCGGGCAGGCTGAAACCCCGCCTGTTTAATCCTATTTACCGGGCGCCGTAAACAGCGCCCACAATATACCGAACCTAACTACCATCCTGAGGCGGGGCAGACTGCGTAATTGCCAGTGGAAAGATCATCCCAAAGATGCTGCCCTGCCCTGCCTTACTCTGAACAAACACCCGCCCACCGTGCTGCTCCGCCACTGATTTGACAATCGCCAGCCCCAGGCCGGTTCCCTTGATGTTTTTGTCTTGATTGGGAACACGATAGAACCGCTCGAACAGGCGTGTCTGTGCTTCGGTAGGGATGCCCGGCCCGTTGTCCTGAACTTCGATATAAAGCTCATCTTGTTGAACATAGGCCCGCACGGTGATCTCCCCTGATGGGGGAGTGTATTTGTTGGCGTTGCTCAACAGGTTGATCAGGGCGCGTTGCAGCCAATGCATATCACCCTGGATAAACGGCAGCGCGGGCGGAACTTCAATGTGCAACGCCTG
>JACRBK010000568.1 GCA_016234525.1 Chloroflexota bacterium | reverse complement strand
GATCCGCAGTCGCGCCGCCAAATCTGGACGGTGGTCAGCGACCTGCAAAAACGCGGCAAAACGATCATGCTCACCACGCACTATATGGAAGAGGCTCAAACGCTGTGTGACCGGGTGGCGGTGATGGACGGCGGCAAGATTATCGCGCTCGATTCACCGCAGGCGCTCATCGCGCAGCATTTTGAAACTACCGCCATCGAATTTGAAGATAAGAACAGCGCCGCGCTCGACATGCTGGAAAAACTGCCAGGAGTCAAAAACGCCAAGCGTGACGGTGGACTGGTCACACTCTATTCGCTCGACACCCCGCGCAGCATGGAAGGGCTGTTGGATGCCGCGCGCACCGGGCAGGTGCATTTTGACGATCTGCGCGTGCGCAGCGCCACCCTCGAAGATGTTTTCCTCAAGCTGACGGGCCGCCGCATCCGGGACTAAGGGAGAGAACCTCATGAGCGCGTTTAAGTTTTTGTACATTGCCACCATCCGCGAGTTCGTCCGCGATATTACCGCCCTGTTCTGGACGCTGGCCTTCCCGGTGATGTTTATCCTCATCTTCGGGGTGATTTTCTCCGACGGCGACGACATTTCGTTTGATATTGGGCTGGTGAATGAGGACGGTGCCGCCAGCAGCGAACTGGTCGAGAACCTCAAACAGATCGAAGTTTTTAACGTCAAAACGGGCAATCGGGCCGATGAACTGGACGCCCTCAAAGAGGGGGATCGCTCGCTGGTGATCGTCATTCCTCAGGGGACCGGCGCGGCGCTGGACGCTTATTTCACCCGCCTGACCACCGAGGGAGACAATCCCGCTCAGGCGCAGCTCGATGTGTATTACGATCCGGCGGATCAGAACACATCGCAGATCGTCCTCAATATCGTGGATAAGGTGATCGCCGGGATGAACGAAGGCATGACCGGCATTAAACCGGCCCTGATCACGCAGACGCAAAAAGTGACCACCGACGATCTGCGCAATATTGATTATCTGCTGCCCGGCGTGCTGGCGATGAGCCTGATGCAGTTGGGCCTGTTCGGGACGGCGGCCCCGTTGGTCAGCCTGCGCGAGAAAGGGGTGCTGCGCCGGATGGGCGCTACCCCGCTGCCCAAGTTCACCATGCTGGCCTCGCAGATCGCGTTCCGCCTGACGATAGCGTTTGCCCAAACCGGGGTGATCATATCGGTGGGGATGCTGCTGTTCGGCGTGCAGATCGAATTTGGCAACCTGCCCGCGATCATCGGCGTGATGATCTTGGGGGCGACCCTGTTTATCACGATGGGCTATTTTATCTCCGGCCTGGCGAAGACCGAAGAAGCCGTGCAGGGCTTGATCGCGCTACCCAACTTCCTGTTTATGTTCCTGTCGGGAATCTGGTTCCCGGTGGAAGTGATGCCGAGCTGGATTCGCCCGCTGGTGGATATTATCCCCCTGACCTATCTCGGCGATGCGCTGCGTGCCACCATGATCGACGCCGGATCGTATTTCAGCATGGTCACCAACCTGGGGATCATGCTGGCGTGGCTGGTGGTCTGTACGCTGCTGGCGCTGCGTTTCTTCCGCTGGGAGGCGCAAGCGTAATCCTGATTTGACTTTGGCGTGAGGATCAGAATAAAAAGCGCAGTCTCTAGAGGCTGCGCTCTTTTTTTCATCTACTCAGATCAAACGTTTGTTACTTCCAGGGGAGGGCCGTAGTTGAACCAGTGAACCTTAGGGCGTCGTGTTTATCCAATCAACTTCACCCGTCACACAATTGGCCAAAAAGCGCGACGTAGTCACCTTGATTCCGTTAGGCGCGTAAAGCTCCCACACGTTTCTAATCGTCCCATCACGGGGAACCCAATACGTGGCTGGCCCATGATATGAATAAGCCGTGGTGGCTGTCCATTCACCCTTATCTTTATATAGACTTACAAAAACACCGGCGGAGGTTTGAGTGTAAGCATAACGCATCGTGTAGCCTGCCGGCATCTCGATATCCAAATCGACCACGATATGGCCGTCGCGCGTTGGAGAACAGGTATTGCTCCACTCGACACCGTTTGCGAGATAATACGCCTTACCCCCACTCGCCCCGGCGGGTATCCCCACAGACAACACACTGATCAGCACCATCAAAATCAAGCACCAACGCAATTTATGATTTCTCACAACCATTCTCTCCTTATTGAGAATTTGGACCACACACCATGTATTTACTATATAATAAATTTGAGCTAAGCAATCATAAAACAACAACTATTTATGCTCTTTTTACGCATAATATTTAGTTGTATTCCGGATACAATTATTATAATTATCCTCGAACTGGAGTATGAAACGATGATGAGGGTATGTTTTTTCTGCGGGGCGGGCGCAAGGATAATCACCCCAGACTACAAATTGAGCCTTGACGATGGGCAGCACGGCGTGTAAAATGCCCTTCGTCAGTCGCCCCCATCGTCTAGAGGACCAGGACGTGGCCCTTTCAAGGCTAAGACTGGAGTTCGAATCTCCATGGGGGCACCTCGAAAGGTAGAAGTCGAACATGAACCAGCTTCCAAGCTGGTTTTTGTTTGTTCCGCTTCAGACCCTGCCTCCAATTGAGTTTTGCACGCGAGGTTGTGCAGATAAGCAAAAGGGGGCAGTAAATCTATCCTCAAAACCGTTCCCTCAGCGTCCACGACGATTCGGTCAATCACTTCACGCAGCAGTTTTTTCTGCTGCGGACGTTCTAACTGATGATATAGTACACCGATTCTCGAAATCATGTGTAATGCAGCGTCCAGATTCTCAATATGGTAGTCACTGCTGCGCTCGGCGGCGTCCAGATTCTCGCGGAGAGTACGCCGCCGGTCCTCCCACTCGCGCCATAATCCATCCCAGACTGATTCGGTAATCTTGCCTGCCACAAACAATCTGAGCGCGCGAGCTTCTTCTTCATCAATGGCTTTGAGAGCAGTGCCCAGTCCCTGACGCTCAGTGGGGGTAGAATGACCCATCTGGTGTACCACTTCGTCTGTGTAGTATTTCCGAATGGCCGGGATCAGGGCGGGATCGACTTGAATAGCCTGCATCGCCGCCGCGACGTGGGTATCAATTGGTTGGCATTGCAGGTTGATGCTGCTGCTTTTGACACAATAATAAGAGGTGCCTCCGCTTTCGCGGCTGGAATTGGAGGTGGAACCGGTGAGCCGGATGAGCCGGGACTCGTCGGGGAGTTGCAGGTAGAGCAATCCGGTCAAAAGATACACATGTTTGTGCTGTGGGTTGGGTTTGTTATTCCGCTCCTGGAAAATTGCCAATCCATGCTCGAACTCGTCGGTGCCGATCAACGGTTCCCAGTTACCGCGAACGGTCTTGGGCGGGATATTGGCTTCTTCACTCACCACCCATCCGGCATAGGTCCAGTTGTGAAAAATCTTAGAAAGGGTGTTGCTGGCATAGGTCCGGTTTCCCTTCGCATCAATCTGGACAAAGGGCCGTCCACTGCGCAGCCGGTAGCCGCGTGCGTGCAGCTCCTCGCAGATTTCTTCCAGGGTATAACGGTTGCTGAGCAGCAGATCCCAGGCAAAACGCCAGATCACCCGGCGCTCCGGATCAGGTTCGATCCAGCGGTCATAGCGCCCGTAGTCCAATTTTTCACTGCTGGGTGTACGCCGTTCCAGATTGAGATACCCATCGGGGGCAAACCCAATGTGCCCTCCGCGTTCCAGTTTGGTGATCATCCCTCCGCGCACGCGCTGGGAAGTCTTCATCGATTCGCGGCGGGCCAGCGTAAACGACAGACTGACCATAATCCGGTCATCCGCATCGATAGGGTCTAGATCAGGATAATCAGCAAAACGCACCGCTACGGCGAAAGCGTGCAATTCGTCGATAGCGGATAAAGCTTCCGCATCGTTCCGCCCGAACCGTTCCGCATTCTCAACCGCCACATGAGAGAATTTGCCGGATCGTGCATCGTGCAGCAGTCGTTGATAGCCCTCGCGACGATCACTGACTCGCCCGGTCAGGTTATCAATGTATTCCCCAATGACGGGCAGGTCTGAGGTTTCCAGCAGCGCCCGCCGGATCGCACTGCGCTGGCGGCCCTGAGAGTTGGCTGGATTCTGTGCCTCTTTGTCGCTGGTCCTCAAGTACACTGCCCAACCGGATTGTGGACTGGGTAATGTTTTGCCGCGTTTTGCCATACTTTCTACTGTCTCCCTCTCTGGAAACAGGATACATCAAAATATCAAGACTGTGTTTTTTCAGATGCCTGGTTAGACCGGCTGACGTTTGTTTCTCGTTGGGCAGCCTCAGCCAATAATTCAGCGACAGCCCACACGCGCCCTAGCATAGCTTTTGTATTAGGTGGTGAAGTCATGTTATCTGGAGGAGATTCTTTCGGGATCATCCTCATTACCTCCCCTCGACCGATATTTTGTCACATCTCAGCCGTAACTCACGAGACAACCAGGAATACAGATCGCCGACCTGTTGATGATGCTCAGTTAAGTCCTTGCCGTAAGGCACACGCACCAGGTGCATCCGTTGGGAAAGTGAATGCAGCCGCGCCGCGCCGCGCCTTTTTCCCCAGCAGTGTCCAGGTGAAACAACACCAGATGCGCCAGCGGGCTGGCCGGCAGGGCGCGCCAGCCGATCCCGACCAGGGCGCGCGCCAGCACGTAAGCATCTGTTTTAGGCAGGGGATGAGCTGGAAGATTCAGTGCCATTATCCCAACCTCCGGGAGTGGTATGTCGGCTGTCTAGTTGAGGGGGCGTCATGAGTGATATCCTTTAGCTCGATGGCCGTTCACTACAGCCTAGCATAGGTCGCGTTTGAAGTTAATGAAATTTGTGCAGTCTTTTGGATCAATTT
>JACRBK010000092.1 GCA_016234525.1 Chloroflexota bacterium | reverse complement strand
GTCCAAGCGCGATCGAGATGGCCGGTGGCCGCTTGAGGTCCAGTATCCCGGCGAGATGCCGGTCGATCTGGACGAGGGTGAGGGCCGTCCGAGCCGGTGGAATACGCTGCGCGCCTTACGAGTGTTGAACTGGTATTCATCGGGAGACTAACGCAGATGACACTGGAAGAGGACTGCAATGAGCCGAACTGGCCTGTTCCGTGACACCTGTGCTGGCTTTGAACGCCTATAGAAGCGATAGTAGTGTTGTACGTTGTCAACAGCCCGTTGAACACCCCCTGCCGTCGCGACGGCATTCCTCCAAGGGAGAAACTGACTCGCTTTCTTAGAAAAAAGTCGGGTAAGCTTTTCTAGTCTATTTAACCCAGCACATTCGGCGAAAAAGTGAATTTATTCATCTCTGTCCGTCAAAAAACCTGCTCACGGCATAAGAAATCTAGAGAATGTGATTAGGGTGAATAGACGCGCATAGGACAGATGGGGGGGACTGGGGGTGTCAATATTCCCATTCGAAAATCCTTCATTTTCCCCATCTACTTTCCTACTTCGTATCCTATACTAAAGCAGTTGAAAACACCTTTACTTGGCAGATGTTCTCAATCAGACAAGGCAAGGAGGCCAACATGCAGTTCAAAAACGATGCGAAGGTGTACACTTCCGACGAGCAAGAGGTCGGCAAAATAGATCGTGTGGTGATCGATCCTATCACCAAAGAGCTCACCCATGTGATCGTCCGTAAGGGGGCGCTTTTTGTCCAGGATAAAGTTGTCCCAATTTCCCTGATCGACCAGACGAGGGAAGATCATGTTACCTTACGTGGTGATATGAGTGACTATGAGAGCCTGGCTGATTTCGAAGAACGGCATTTCATTGTGCTGGATAACGAAGAGGCACCGACTTTTTCACTTGAGCACGCCCAGCCGATGTACTGGTACCCTTCTGGAATTGGGACAGGCTTTTCGCCTTATATCCCTCAGAAACCCTATTTTGTCGAGACCAGGCGCAATATCCCGGAACAGACAGTCGCGGTGAAAGAGGGAGCCAAAGTCATAAGCGTAGATGGTAAACATGTCGGCGACATTGAGCATTTGTTTGTCGATTCTGAGACAGATCGGGTGACGACATTTTTGGTTTCAAAGGGCTTCTTTTTAAAGGAGCACCTGTTTATCCCGATTGCATGGGTCGCTGAATTCGGTGAGAATGAAATCAAGCTTGCCGTTGGGTCGCGCCTGCTCGAAAGACAAGCGCGTCTGATCGAAACCATGCGAGAGCTTGATAACATGCAAAAGTGACGCCGTCAGATGTCACAAGAATACTATAGTCTGGCCCGATTGAGATCGGGCTTTATTTATACTTATCAGCCGTGCATCGGGGGAGGGCTGTTGCTTCCACGGGGCCATATTGAACAATATCCCCGACTATAAATAACTTTGTTAGGATATTGGTACTTTTTGCTCAAATAGCCCATTCGGTTATCTTTAAATCCTCCACTTCTCCCATGTAACTCCCTGGCAGATTTTCTACAATATAAACCATAGTGCGCAAAATCTATCGCCGCGCTGCGGAACTGAAACTGACGCAGGTTACGATGAGACGGGGTGGGGAGATTGACTGCGATTTTACATTCAGAACTGAGCCTGAGGTAAGGAATGTCATGGTCAAAACAGCACTCGCCAATCACGAAATTGCGGATATGTTGAGCCGTATTGCCGATCTGTTAGAAGTTCAGAATGCCGAACATTTCCGCGTGCGGGCCTATCGCAATGGCGCCCAGACCGTTCGGCAAACAGAACAATCGCTGGCTGCGCTGGTGCGCGAACAAGGTGAGGAGGCGCTAGAAGCGATACCGACCATCGGTCAAACACAAGCGCGACTGATAACCGAGTTTGTCACGACTGGTCGTTCCAGTCTGTTAGACCGGCTGCGCGGCGAGGTATCAACCGAAGCCTTATTTGCCAGCGTGCCAGGTATTGGAGACGAGTTGGCGCGGCGTATTGTAACTCAACTGGATATTCATACCCTTGAAGATCTTGAAACAGCGGCTCATGATGGCCGGTTGGGCAGCGTTGAAGGATTCGGCCCTCGACGAATCGAGGGGGTGCGTACGAGCCTGGCCGGGATGTTAAGCCTTTTGGCGCGGCATCGAAAAAGAGACAAGGTTGAGGCAGGAGAACTCGAACCAGCAGGATCCCCGCCTATAGACTTGCTCCTAGCAGTGGATGCTGAATATCGCAGACGGGCGGCGGCTGGAGAGTTAAAGACTATCGCCCCCCGACGATTTAACCCTAAACAGGAAGCCTGGCTGCCGATCATGCATACTGAGCAGCAAGAGTGGTCCTTCACGGCTATGTACTCGAACACGGCCCGCACTCATGATCTCGATAAAACGCACGACTGGGTAGTGATCTACCATGAACGTGATGGTAATGAAGGTCAGGTGACCGTAGTGTCCGAAACCAGTGGTCCCTTGAAAGGAAGACGGGTCGTGCGGGGGCGAGAGGTGGAATGTCTGCGATTTTATTCAGTGTCAGTCAGGTAGCATCTCCTCAATAAATGTTGCGTGGCGGCTGTCCGGTATCACGTGCGAGGATACATATTCTCCAGGCCGATAGCCTTTAGTGGATTGATGCGCAGGGCCATTGCACATGACCCTGCGCACACTGTCCTTAGACAAAGCCAATCCCGGTTAATACTGCCGTTGGCTGCGTCGATAAAGCATCTGATTGCGCTGTTGCGCAGGCGGTTGTGAAACGAGCTGCATAAAGATCGCAGTCAGGGCCAAGCCAACCAGAAAGCCGCCGATATGAGCAAAAAAAGCTACACTACCAGAGGCTGTCTCCACACCAAGTGATGCAATGCCGTTGAGCAGTTGGAGTAAGAACCACGACCCCAGGACCACATAGGCGGGCCATTCTGCAAGTTGAGACACACGCCCTAACAGGACGACCCCGCGAACGCGAATCCCAGGGAACAAGAGCGCATAGCTGCCTAACACGCCAGCGATAGCGCCGCTGGCGCCGACGAGAGGGATTGCTGAATTCGGATCAATCGCCACCTGAGCAAAGGCAGCTGCAAATCCGCTGGCGAAATAGAGCACCAGAAACAGGAGCTTTCCCAGACGATCTTCGATATTGTCGCCAAAGAGCCAGAGGTACAACATGTTACCCAAGATATGCTCATAGCCGCCGTGCAGAAACATACTACGCACGACATCGAGTATTGACTCCATCGACCAGGGGCTTTGGGTGAGGGTAGCAGGCACTACTGACAGATCGAAAAAAGCGCGCTCCAGTTGAGCCTGGGATAAGGTCATCTCCCAGAGGAAGACGACGACATTAATTGCAATCAACCCGTAGGTCAAGATCGGAAATCGACGGGTAGGATTCAGATCACGAACTGGAAACATGGTCCTTCTCTTTCAGACTAAACAACAATCGGCGACTCTTACCTCTTGTTAACAGGGTAATGAGATTGTAGTGAAACAATAGAGCCAGATGGACGATTAGCAGATAGGAGCAATGGTGGATGTTTTTCTGCCCTGTGTTTGCTAAGTTATCTACACGCATTTTAATAAAGGCAATTCAAACTAAGAGATCGTATTCCGAGGAGCCAGATGGCGTATGGATCGTTGGTCAGAAGGTTGAGATACTGCACGCTGATTGAGGCAGCGCAGCCGAATTAGGCCAGACCATAGGCCTCTTGTAGCTTCCAAAAAACAGCCAATAAATGTAGGAAGGAGAAACCTATGATTAAGTGTCGTGAAGTTATGACTCAGGATCCTGTGTGCTGCCTTGCCAGCGATCGTGTTGCAACAGTCGCTGAGTTGATGCGCGCTCATGACATCGGCGCGGTGCCGGTCGTGAATGACCCCACAATGAAACAGTTGATTGGCATCGTTACCGATCGAGATCTGGCCCTGCGAGTCGTTAGTCAAGGGCGAGACATTGAAACCACTACAGTCGCTCACGTGATGACGCCGAATCCCTGGGCTTCCAGCGCATCTGATGATGTCGAGGACGTGCTGAGAATCATGGCCCAACACCAGGTTAGGCGGGTGCCCATCACCGTTGAGGACGGGCAGCTTGTCGGCATTATCGCTCAAGCTGACGTGGCTACACGGCTTCACAATCCACCCACGACGGCGGCGGTCATCGCGGAAATCTCACAGCCAGCGTAGCCTGGCTTCAGCGACGCACCAGACGGCAAGCCGTTTCGGCCCTCCCCGCCGAAGCGAAGGCGCTGGTCGATCCCCGGGATCGACCAGCGCCTAATTTAGTGGATTGTCTTCTGCCTCTGACTCTAGTTATCGGGTGTTTCCGGCTTTGTGCCTAATATGACTACCACCTGATGCGTGCCACCATCGTTCACCAGCGGCACGCGGCTGGATATCACCTGTTCGCCATCCAGCGATACAGCCTTTATCCCACGTTCTTGATGATCCGGATTTTCAACGCGGACGTGGTAAACCGTCTGTTCGTAACGATAGTCGACTTCAAAGGCGGGCCATTCAGCCGGGATACATGGATCGATGCACAACTCCGAACCTTCTCGCCGCAATCCAAGCAGCATTTCTATACCCAGTCGATACATCCACCCGGACGAGCCGGAGTACCAGGTCCACCCGCCACGCCCGGTAAGCGGCGGCACGCCGTACACATCCGCTGCAACAACATACGGCTCAACAGCATACCGCTGAACATCAGCCGGTGTTTGAGTGTGATAGATAGGATTCAAAAGCCGGAATAAAGCTTCGGCCCGGCTGCCCTGGCCCATCTCTGCAAACGCCCAAACTACCCATAACGCCGCATGGGTATACTGCCCGCCATTTTCACGGACCCCCGGCGGGTAGCCTTTAATATAGCCGGGATCATGCGGGGTATGGTCAAAGGGCGGCGTGAAAAGCAGAATGAACCGATCGCGGATCAAATGTTGGCTCACGGACCGCATGGCCTGCGCCGCACGTGAGGGGTCTGCTGCACCTGATAGAACACTCCATGACTGGCTCAGAGAATCAATCTTACATTCCAGGTTTTGGGCAGAACCAAGCGGGATACCGCTGTCATAGTAAGCGCGCAAATACCATTCGCCATCCCAGGCGTTTTGTTCGACGGCATTTTTAAGATCGGTCATGCGCTGCCGGTAGGTCTCAGCTTGAGGAGAATCGCCCATAGCCTGGCAAAGCGGCAAAAAACGATCCATAGCCGCATAAAGAAACCAGGCCATCCAAATACTTTCACCCCTTCCCTCGATTCCGACTCGATTCATGCCGTCGTTCCAGTCGCCTCCGCTCATCAGGGGCAGTTTGTGCTGTCCGAGGGCATAACCTTTGTTGAGGGCGCGGCAGCAATGCTCGTAAAGGGTGTAACTTTCGTCACTGGATTCAAACAGCCCATAATATTCTTGCTCACCAGCCCGCAGGAGGTCACCTTTCAGAAACGGTACTTCTTCGTGCAGAATGGACTCGTCGCCGGTGGCACTGACATAACAGGCCACCACGAATGGCAGCCACACCAGATCGTCGGCAAAGCGGGTCCGAACACCGCGCACTGAAGGTGGATGCCACCAGTGCAGCACGTCACCAGCCTCAAACTGGTGATGTGCCGCCCTCAAAATGTGTTCACGTGTGAGATCTGGGCGCACGTGCACCAACGCCAGCACATCTTGAAGTTGATCGCGGAATCCATAGGCGCCGCTGGATTGGTACAGCGCCGAGCGTCCCCAGATGCGGCATGAAAGCGTCTGGTAGAGCAGCCAGGGCAGGATGACATTCATGGCGGCATCTGGTGTACGCACGATGATACCATCCAGCAAATCGCGCCAGAACCGATTCGTTGCCTGCCATGCTTCCTCCATAGCCGCCTCCGTTTGATAGTGGTGGATCAATTCCAGCGCCTGATCCTCATTGGCGCCTGCACCCAGCATGAAACAAACTTCTTCTTCGCCCTCTGGGGGTAAATCAATATGCAAAAGAACCGCTGCGCATAAATCCTGACCAGCCCGGACGGTACTGCTGAGACCAATCCGGGTTAGCCCAACCGGATGGGCAAAACTGCCGGTGCGCCCTAAAAATTCGGCTCGATCGGTTGTTATTCCGTGAAAAGGCTTATTGGCTGTCACAAACGCTCGATAATCGCCAAATTCGACGTTATAGGGATTTCGGACCAGTACCGCCCGGCTGTCCGCATTGAAGCTGGGAATGAGATATTGCTGAGTCTTATCTTTAGTTGTCCCCAGCACCCATTCGGCATAGTAGGTTACCGTGATTCGTCGTGGTCGAGAATCCATGTTACGCAGGTGAAGACGAATAAACTTTACCGGGGCATCCGGCGCAGTGTAGAGCCGGGTTGTTTGTTGTAGTTGATGACTGTTATGTTCGAAGCTTGTATAGCCTGCCCCATGCCGGATAATGTAGGGTGCGCCATCTCCGGCGGGCAGCGGCGTAGGTGACCATATCGCTGCCGTCTCTTCGTCGCGCAAATAGAGGGCTTCGCCGGGCATATCACTCACGGGATCGTTGCGCCACACCGTCAGCCGGTTCTCACCGCTGTTTTGCACCCATGAGAATCCGCTGCCTGCCTCACTCACGATAAAGCCGATTTGGTCATTCGCCACGACGTTGATCCAGGGCGCAGGCGTCGTCTGGTTGGGCGTATGATATATAACATATTCACGTCCATCCGGCGCGAACCCTCCCAGCCCATTATCGAACAGGAGATTTTCTGGACGCGCCAGAGGTTGATCGAATTCATCGCGTTCCGATATTTCCAACGTCGGCCTGAAGTCGGGCAGCGCAACGGTTTCCCAGGTGTGTTTTCCTAACTGTTGTTCGAGCATACCATCTTCAGCTCGGAAATAAACGCGCGCTGCTGTCCGCAGCAGCACCCGGTCGGCTTCGCTCATTTGCTCACCGCGTAGAATAAAGATTCCATCATGCCGATTAATCCAGGTCTCGCTGCCCATATGCACAATCAGGCGGTAAATGTGGTTGTAGAGTTCCTGCATATAAATCACGTCATGCTGATTAAGAATCACCAACGTAGACTTGAAGCCACGATTGCGCCAAAATCGGTGGGCTTGCAGCAGTTCGCGGATCAGCTCCAACTCGTCCTGATGGCTTACGTCGACCAGTAAAATAGGGTAGTCTCCGGAGATGCCATAGGCCCATAGGCCGGTCTGAGCCTTAGTATTAGCTGCCAGTGTATCGGCATCGGCGCGGAGCATCGCATGTGGATACAACAAAGCTGACAATAATCGCTCGATACGTGCCAGATCATTCGTATCCAGGGACAGATTACGCAGTTCGCGCTCACTATAGTAGCGTGTTTGATCGAAGGTATAATCGATCTGCATCCACTTTTGGTAACTATAGGCCAAATTAATTACCGCCTGGCGCGAAGAAGCGGCTATCGTGATATAGGCAAGTTGCGCCGTTGAGCGCGGCTCCAATTCGATTATCTGGCCCAGCGCCATCACAGGATCGAGCGATGTGCCACTGGTATTTTTGAAGGACACCTGCTCGCCGATCAACGCCTGGGGATTGCGACAGGTATGATTGCGTCCGATAAACTCGGCGCGATCAGTTTCATAAAGGGGGGCTGGTGTGCCGCGTTCGAGTACAAGCATGTGCAGCACATAAAGCGGCTCATCATGAGTTGAACGCAGCCGCCGGTGAAACACCAAAGCGGCCAGATCTGGCAAGTATTCGCTTTCAATAAACATTTTGTTGAACGCGGGATGGCGTTGATCGTCGTTTTGCAAGGCGAGAACCATCTCGCTATAGCTGGTCAATAAGAGGCGGCGTGGAACGTCGCTGTGATTGGTCAGCAGAATGCGGCGAATTTCCAGATCGTTGTTGTTTGAGACCACAATTTCCATTTGCGAGGATATGTCATGTGAGCGTCGTTGGAACTCCGCTTTGTGCGGGTGGAACAGCGCCCTAAACGCTTCGGTGTGATCGGGTATAGGTTGGTGGCCCGCCGACCACAATAAACCCGAATCTTGATCGCGGATATAAATCCAGGTGCCCCAATCGTCAAGGGTAGTATCGGCCCTCCAGCGTGTGAGGGCGCGCTCGCCCCATAGGCTTTGGCCGCTGCCAGCGTTGGTCACCATAACGGTATAACGGCCATTGGAAAGATAATGAGCCTGGGGAAGCGGTGTGTCGATGGCAACTTCCCAGGGCGCAATCGATAATTGAGGTTGTGCAACTTCCGGTTCAGAGCTTTCCTCCACCCGTTCCTCAACCGTAATTTCCTGTGGAATCTGTTCAAGTAAGAGGAGTTGAGCACTTTCGATGCGCGGATCGGCGTGAAAACGCCGCACCATGATGTTATCCTGCACAAAATTAGCCAATGTCACTAAAACCATACCCTGGTGATGAGCCATATATTCGCGCACCAACATATACTTCTGCCCAAGTGGCAGACGTGAGGTCGAGTAGTCGATGGCTTCGACCAGTCCATAGGTATCTAATGCTTGAAGTCTGGCAAACTCTCGGATATTGTCTACGGTGGCACGCGGTTGGAATGGCAGCGAGAGCACCGATGCATAGGGTGCCACAACCAGATCAGTTTCCTGCCCACGTTTGAGCGCTAAATCCGGCACCCCAAAAGCCCGGTATTGATAATTTTGGACGCCATCAAAGGCATAATAACCCGATTCGGATATACCCCAGGGGATACGGTGCCTGCGGCCATACTGGATATGATAAAGAACAGCAGTCTGGCAGGTTTGGTACAACAGGCTGTTGCGATGGTTCTGCAACAGCAGCAGCGGCATCAAATATTCAAACATTGTGCCCCCCCACGAGAGCAATGTTTGCTCGCTGTTGACCACCATCATCGGGCGACTCAAATGCAGCCAGTGTTTTTGCGGCACGTTATGTTTGGCAATCGCGATAAAGCTCGCCAGCCGGGCTTCAGACGCCAGCAGATCGTAATAACTTTGGTCTAGTTGTTCTCTATCGACATTGTAGCCCACATGGAATAAGTGTCTGTCGGCGCTGTATAAAAAACTGAAATCTATCGCTTCGAACTCGGCCTCGATCCGCTCTTGGAGACTCTCGTAACTGGTAATCAGATCGCCTGCTGCTACCTGAGCAGCGTCCAGAGCCTGGGCCATCCGGTCGCACCAGGCCAGCGCTTCTTCGTCAGCACTTAAGGCTTGTCGCAGGGAAGCCAAGGGGCGTCGCGCCGCCGTATATACACCAAGCAGGGTGCCGAGAGGCGGAATATCCGGTAAAGCGTCCAGCAGGTTTTGCCATGCCTCAGCATGTGGGGAATTAGGCTGTTTCAGATGGGTGGGGGCACCGTCAAGCAATACCATCCAGGGCAGCAGCAGTTCAATATCGCGCTGCATCCCAAACAAATGATGGCGAAGACGTTCCAGATAAATTCGTAGGTCGGTCAGCAGCGCCACATCGATATTCTGCCCCGACTCGACCCGGACTATCACATCGGTGCTCATCTGGTTCCAGTCGGTCTCGAGCAGCGCTGTAAGCTGTTCCATCCAAGATGTTGGGGCGTCTTGTGCTCGAATAATTCGTTGGCGAATCGCCTGCATACTATTGCGAAATGCATAGGTTTGATCAGGCCCGGCCTGGTCCTCGACCCGGTCGAGGATTTCGATGAGCAAGTCAAGAATATCAAGTGCGCCTTGCCAGCGGCGTCCTCGTAGAGTAGGAATGTCAATTAAATCGCGGCATCCTTGTTTCAAGGCCAACAAACATCCTGCATAGTTACCGCTGTCTACTGTCGAAACATAACGTGGAGCGAGAGGCTGCAAGGTCTGGGTGCCATACCAGTTGAGCAGATGCCCGCGATAGCGTTCCAACCGGGCCACACTGTCAAACGCGAATTGGAGACGCAGGGTCAATTCGAGCAAGCCGATATAGCCCAAGTCATAGGCAGACAAGGTGGATAATAACATCAGGCCGATATTCGTCGGTGAGGTGTAATGTTTGACCACGCCGCGCGGCACACGCTGGTAGTGATCGGGTGGGAGCCAATGCTCTTCCGGCCCAACAAATTCCTCAAAAAAGAGCCATGTCCGGCGCGCCAGGGTGCGAAGCTGACGCCACTGTTCTTCATCGAGTGATTCAATTTTTTCTGGATAGGGCTGGCTGATACGTTCGGCCAGGTAGGGTGCGCTAATCCAGGCAACCAGCAGGGGCAGTGCCACCACGATAGTGGCCGGAACAGTAAGCAGCACCAGGCTGCCCAAGGCAACAGTCACCAGCACGGCGGCGAGCATTTGCTGCCAGACCACCGATTTGGTTTGGCGGTTGAACATACGTGTAACACTGGCCGCCGTCGTCCACTGCAACAGATGTTTGCGCCGCGCCAGCCGTCCCAGCGTTCTGAAAATGGCGTCCAACGCGATCATTGCTTCGTATTGTAAAAAGGCAATCGACAATCCCCACCGTACAAAAACCGTTACCAGGCTGTGCTGTCGCGTGAGTGACCACACCTTGCCGGGTGAAATGCGTTCAAACACCGTGATAAAACTCACCATGAAGGGCAGCCACGAAACAATCAGGAAAAAAAACGTCCAGACAAAAGGCGATCCCGGCAGCCACAACCAACTTGCCACCAGGAACAGCAGCAGGGCTGGCTGTAACAGGCTCCGCCGTAAGTTATCAATGATTTTCCAAAGAGCAAGCCCTCCAAGCCGGTTGGGTACCGATCCTCCTCCGGCAAAAGGTACGCGCGGCAGCAGCCAGGGTAGAAGCTGCCAGTCCCCTCTGATCCAACGATGCATTCGATTGGTATAGGCCAGATAATGAGAGGGGTATTCTTCCAGCAGTGTTATATCGGTCACAAGCCCGGCGCGCCCATGCAGCCCCTCAAATAGATCATGACTTAAGAGACTGTTTTCAGGCACACAACCGTTCAGACTCTTTTCAAACGCCCGGATGTCATAGATACCCTTGCCAACATAGATACCTTCGCCAAACAGGTCCTGGTAAACGTCGGAGACGGCCAGCGTATATAGATCGATGCCAGGATTGCCCCCATAGATGCGGGCGAAGGGCGTTTGGGCAGCGGTGGTTGGCAGCAGTTCGACGCGAGGCTGGAGCACCGTATAACCGGCGGTCACGTACATATCGCCCGGCATAAATTCGGCCTGATTGAGCGGATGGGCAAGTGTGCCGACCAGGCGTGCGGCAGCGTCGAGCGGCAGAACCGTGTCAGCATCGAGCGTGATAACATAACGCATATGAGGTAACACGCTTAGATTACCCAACCGGAGGATATACGAAGAATCGGCGGCAGGGTCGAGCACCAGACGGTTGAACTCCATCAACTTACCACGTTTGCGCTCATATCCCATCCAACATGATTCGGACGGATTCCATAGACGGCGCCGCAAAAACAGAAAAAATGGCTGATGTTCGTGCGTGCCATATCGTTCATTTAATGCACCGACACGCTCCTGGGCGTATTCTGCCAGCGCTGCATCGCCAGGCATCTGTTCGTGCGGCGCATCCGTATAATCGAGCAGAAGCGCAAAATAAAGTCCCCGATCGGTATTACGTAGATAGTGCTGCTCAACCTGGGCTGCTAACGAGTTGACCTCTTCTTTATCGGTGAGCAGCGCCGGCATCACGACGATAGTCTGGTAGGCGAGAGGAATACCGCCGCTAAAATCTAGTTTGGGCAGCAGTGCCGGTTTAACTAATTGTGTCACGCCCCAATTGACCAGATGGCTGGCGGCAATGGAGGCCGGTATCAATATGAGAAGCGCGCTCACGACAACTTGTAGAAATGAACCACCTGCTGAAGCGGCATAAAGAGCTGTGTTTAGGGTAATAAACAGAGTGATGAGCAGTAAAGCGCCCAGATAAAGCAGCACGCGATGCTGCTGCACAACTCCATATTGGATACGCTCTTTTAATGTACGGTGATACTCGATGGCTACCTCAAGCTGAGGACGTCCCGACGCGATGAGATAAAAACCGACATGCATGTTACGTTCTTCGATAAAAGGTAACTCCTGGTTTTCATTCTGGTTGTGAGCGGCTTGTTGAGCCAGCTCCAGCACACATTGGGCTATATCCACTTCGTTGTGAGGGGAGTGTCGGGCTAATTCTTCGAGGGTGCGCCGGTAATGATTGCGTGTGGCAAAATCCATGTGGGCATAAACGTTGGCGGGATCGCGGCGCAGAATTTTCTCCACCCGGCTGACATCTTCAAAAAATTGCTGCCAGTCTTGCGCATTCAAGTTGCGTAAGCTCGTGATACAGTTGGCGATGGTCACTTCGGCGTCTAGTTGTGCAATTGGCTCGCCAGCCGCCATGTCGTGTATAAAACCACCGAAACCATTGGGGCCAAAATCAATCAATTGGACAAGAGCAAAGGCTAAATTCTCAAGCACACTCACGCGCAACATGACAGGCCAGGCCCACAGTTCGCCCATGGTGAGCGCCGTATGCATTTGATAAGTGTCCAAAAAGGAACACATGGTTTGCTCGGATATATGGCTGTCCAGAAAGCGCGTAAACGGACGCGCCAGCGCATAAACACGGGGATACTCTTGCAGTATTACATCAGTCAGCTTGGGGAGCCTGGCATAGTAGGCGGCGGGCATATCTTTGATGATCTCGCGCAGGGTTTGCCGAATAATGTAGAAGTTGTCGAGCATCCATTCGCCAGCGTAGGAAGTAACCAGTTCTTCTTTAGCGGCTTCGGCAAAGTGCTGATATGCCCTGGTAAACAGCTCTTCAAGCGTATCCGGCTTAGCTAGAACAGTCAGCGGTACGCCAGCCCTGACATGCGCCGGGGCAAGTTCTGAAGCAAGGCGATTAGCGAGACTCTCGACGGTATCGGTGGCAGGATACACGGTATCATGCGTTGATTCAGCGGTATTGGCTGTGTCTAGCTGGATAAGCTCCATACTAAACCGCTCCATTGGTTCGTCGAGATGGATCAACCTGGGACTGCGGAATACTGGTGGGGAGATCCTGCAAGACCACCAGTGAAACGGGACAATAGTTGATCAAGTTGTTGGCGATCCCCCCCAGCGGCCATTGGGGTTTGCCAGAATAACCGTGCGCACAGAACATAACCAGATCCACTTGCTCACGCTCCATCGTCTGATGAAGCGCCGTTGTGATGCTGTCGTCTATCAACAGGCGTGATTCCGCTTCGACCGGTAGACGTGAGACAAGGTCGTTTAGATAATGTTCGGCCTCAAACTGGTTACGTTCGATCAACCGCTGTGTCAGATCGCCATCTTCGGCAGAAAGTGCGGTGCGGCGCGGCATTTCTGGCTTATGAATGATGTGGGTAAGCAGCAGCTTTCCATTTCCAGCTTGGGCGAGGGTAATTGCTAAGGGCAGCACACATTCCGCCCGCCGAGAGCCATCCAGCGGGACCAGAATTTTGGTATACTGCACCGGATATTGCTCCCGTGCAAGAAAAATGGGGGTCTCCGAATAGTTGAGCAGGGACCGCAGCAAAGGGGGCGGATCGTTTTCATTCACTGCCAATATAACGAGATCAAAGTTGTGTGCTGTCTGGTATTGAAGTAAAGCTTCTGCGGCGGGCGTCTCCAGCCTATCTAACCGAGTCTGGATTTGCCGGGACTGAAGATATTGAACCAGCTCATCGAACGCAGCTTTTGACTCTAGTTTCATAAACTGCCATGCAACTGGATCAGTAAATTGTTCATCAGATGTGCCGCTCATGTGGCTCATCATACCGAGTAAAGTTACCTGTGCCCCCAACACTGTCGCAATGACGGCAGCGTGGCGAACAGCGATTTCGGCACGAACAAGGTTGTCAATTGGTACCAGGATCGCTCTTATCATGTTTTTACCTTGTACATAAATTCTACTAAGCTAAATCTAATGGACGCTATCAAACCTGAAATCAACCATTCAGCCTATTTTAGGGTAGGTAAAAAGAGGGAACTCTTTAAATGTATTTAGAATTGAGCGAGGTAGCACTTGCAGGGTTTTTGTTTGGCTGAGAAGTGAGGGGCTGATGTTCTTTCGAGTGCTCTTGTTCGTTTGGGACTTTGTGTTGGATTTGGCAGCAATCAGCCGGAGCGGTACTCGCGCGCTTTCAACAACTGACTAATCACGGGTACACTAACCGAATGATCGGCTGCCGCCCACTGGCTTTGCAGTCGGCCCGTCCGCGCTGAATGGGTTTCTCCGTCAAACCGGTGATTTGTGCCAGAAGATGGTCATTGGGCGCATCGCCTGCGGTCGAAAGCACTCCCACATACCACCGCTGCTGCGCTTCCTTCAGCCGACTCCACAACAGATTGATCTGCCGGTGATACGCTCTCACCGATTGATCTTCACCCGCCTGACAAATGGCACCTTCGCAGTCGTGAACTTCTGGTTCCAATACTTTACTCACTGTCCATTCCCTACTTCCACCGTACCGTTTATATCCTATCCCAAAGTTATTTTTTTCCGAACCCTTAGTTGCAATCCCTGTTAATCTGTTTCGAATTACCCACAGTTTAACTGAGGATCACCCCAGAAGTGATTGCCGGGGTTTTAAAAGACATGTTGCATAGGTCTTCCAAAAATATCAGCCGATTTTCCCATTCAAATATCCCCTAAGGCCCTCATGAATTTATAGGGGACTGCGCCTATAGTTGAAGCAATAGGGCCATTTGCCACTCCCGAAAACGACTACGGTTTCACGGGGCCATGTCCAATACGAAAGTTGAAGAAACAGCCGCCTAGACTACCTCTCTCTCGAGCGCGCCGTTTTGGCCCCTTAATTGAAAAAAGATCCTAATAAAAGAAAGCAGGCCATATTGCTTCGATCATTGGTTGCACTTAAACCACCTTCGAGTGATGAATATACCTTCCAGCGCAACCTGTCGAAGACTGCGCTGGAAGAAGCCCTGACTAATGGAGCTATCCTGTGGGTTGATATTTATGATGGGGTCGAAGACGATCTTCCCTGGCTAGAGACACAACTCGCTTTACATCCGGTGGTGGTTCAAGATTTGCACCGGGAGGATCGCCATCCCACCCTGGTGGTATATCCGGACTATATTTTCTTGTCGCTTATCCAACCCCAGATTCGCCTCAAAAAGGTACAAGCTATCGAGATTCACTGTTTAATCGGCGATAACTTCTTTGTGACGGTTAGGCGATCTGAAGCCAATCCGGTCGATGAGGCTTATAACCGCATCTCCAAACTTCAGACGAGTTGGGAACTTGGCGTGACCTACTTTCTGTTTCTAACCATCCAGTTTGTCGTTGATGCTTACTATCCACTGTTGGACAAAATCAGCTTCAAGCTGGACGATTTGGAAAATACCATTTTGGCGGGAGAGAACGTTTCTCAACACGCCCTCTACCACATCAAACATCAACTTATCGCTTTACGACAGATGCTGGCTCCCCAACGCGAAGTGCTGTCAGACGTCATAGGTCAGGAGCGATTGATCCGTACCTCTGAAACTCGAGATTTGTTCCGGCATCTGTATGAACGGTTGCTGCGTGTCTATGATATGCTCGATTCCCAACGAGACTTCACCAGTAATGTCCTTGATCTGATCCAAAGTCAGGAGTCATTCCGGTTAACCAGTGCGGTCAATCGCCTGACTATTCTCTCTGTGATTTTCTTCCCGCTTACTTTTTTGGTCGGTCTGTTCGGGTTGAATTTTATCACCACCGATCCTGGGCTGGTGATCCCCCTCAGTGGGACTCTTGTGTTTTTGTTCATCGTAGGATTGGTTATCTTATCGGCGGCTGTGATATGGTGGATTTTCAAGCGTAAAGGGTGGTTGTAAGCCCGGTGGAGGTGACTTAATTCGTCAGGCTCGTTCGACGGCGCAGCTTACCGGCTCGTGGGGATTAGGAATGCTGCGCATCCGAATTAAGTTGCTTCTTTAGGGGAGGTCTCCTCTGTTACCCTATAAAATGCGAGCCTGAGTCTGCCTAACCGTATCTCATCACCGTTTATGAGGATATGGGGATCGTTCGGAGACAGCCGCATTCCATTAACAAAAGTGCCATTGCTGCTCTCTAAATCCTCGAACAAGAATTTCTGACCATCGTGCCTGAGTTTCGCATGAACGCGCGACACGCCTTTTTCAAAGGCGTCATAGGGTTGCAGATCGATGAACCCTGGCTTGTGCGCTTCTGCCTTTTGGTGTTCCTGGGTAGTGTCGCCTCGGCGTCCCAGAATCACGGCCTCATCTATTACAAGTGTGACCGGTTCACGGCTTCCTTCGATAAACAAAATGATCGTGAATTCGCGGGTGACAGAAGTCTTTTCTTCTGGTGAGTTGAGATCACCCAACTGCTTTGTGCCTAAGGACCGAGGGTGGGCCTCATTTTGCTGAACAAGCGCGCTGGCAATTTGCACCAACTCTTTGGGGTTCACTGGCTTAGCTAGGTAAACATTGGCCCCGGCTTCAAGCGCCTGTTTGACAGCCTCGGGGTCCGTCCGCGCACTGACGACAAGAATAGGAAGAGAGGGATAAGCCATGTCGCGCCGCACGTAACGGCACAGCTCAAGACCTGTCACGTTCGGGAGCATCAGATCAAGTAGAATAAGCGAGGGTGTCTGGTGATTGAGAATGCGCACAGCGCTAACAACTTCATGGCAGATCTGTACACTAAAACCAACCTCTTCCAGCGTTGTCCGATAGAGTTCCGCGAACAGTTGTTCATCTTCTACCACTATCACTTGCTGGCCGCGCATCATTATTGGCAGATCGTTCCTGCTGAAATCGGTGCGCTTACCAAGGATACTGGTTGGCCCGATATCCGGGAAGATATGCACTGTAATCTGGAGGTCGCCCAGGCGAAGGGCATTACCATCTTTTAAAAGGTAGTCCACCTCCGGCTCTAATATTTTGCCATTTAGGGTCGTGCCGTTACTGCTGTGGAGATCATGGATCATTACACGATCTCCCTGGCGGTGAATCAGGGCGTGACGGCGCGAAACCCCAAGTTCATCGCCTCCGAATGGAGTCAAATCGAGACCCACAAAGGTATTTTCCCCACCATCGGCGCGCCCGATAACCAGTTCGGCTCCCAACGATTTTTGGCTAACTTGTGGGGAATTTTCAAAGTTAAATTCGATTATCCACTCTGGACCCGGTCCTTCTGTAGCCATAATAACACCTCATCTCAATGCTTACTCGTGCGAGCGCGCTCGGCCAAAGTCAACGGACGGGGTAAGGTAAAACTAAAGATGCTCCCCTGCCCAATCATACTCTCCACACCGACCTGCCCACCCAGTTTTTCCACGATACGACGGACAATGGACAGGCCCAGACCGTGACCATCGGCTCGAACCTGTTGCAGGCGCGTAAACGGGGCAAAAAGTTGGGCGCGTTGTTCCGATGTAAGACCAGGACCGTTATCTTTGACCCAGAGCCGGACGGTACCATCTTGGAGCGGAGTTGAGCCGACTTCGACCACTGGTGGCTGACCGCCGTATTTAAGCGCGTTACTGAGATAGTTCACCCAAACTTCTTCGACCCAAGGCGCGTATCCCAGCACCGCCGGCCAGGCGGAAGGAAAAATAATTTGGGCTTCATATTCCTTTATCATGCTGGACAGTCGTTCTTCGGCCTCGGCCACGATTTCCGATAAATCGAGCAGCTGCGGTTCAACCTTCCGTTTTCGTATTTCTGCCAGGCGCAGGAGTTCGTCGATTATGTTGTTTATTTTCCTGGTGGTTCTGTCTATATACTCCAGATAACCCAGTTCCTGCTGATTCAACCTCGCGGCGGCTTGATCCATTAAGAGGAAATTGAACCCTTCAATCACACCTACCGGGTTTTTCAAATCGTGAGCAACAGAATGAGAAAACGCTTCAAGGTCCTCATTTTGCATTTGCAGTTCATGCGTCTGCCTGCGCAGTGTCTCGACCAACCGGGCATTGTCCAATGCAATGGCGGCGGAAAAAGCCAGTGTTTCTAAAAGGGTCGTGTCGTTGGCCTCAAAATCTCCTTGAATCTTATTGGCGACCTGCAACACTCCAATAACCGTATTGCGTGCCCATAGCGGGACGGCCATCAAAGAGGTTACTTTGAGTGTGTAGGCCTGAATATCGGGGTAACGATCCACATCGATGGGCGGGCTGGCAATGGCGCGGCGAACATTCTGCATGACCTGCCCTACAAGACCGGTGCTGGGGGCTAACTTGAAGCTCAGATCGTCCTGAACTTCGCCATGCCCAAAAACACCCTGGCAAGATACCTCCCCGCTGTCTTCATCGCTCCCTATCCAGATCGAACTCCCTTGCGCGCCCACAATATCTGCCGTCGCCCATAATAATTCCCGAATAATCTGTTTGGGATTGAGCATGGCGCTTAGCGCCTGACCTAATCCGTTTAACAGCGCCAGATTACCATTGCTTCGCTCAAGCGCCTCAAGCGCCTCCTGCCTTTCGCGAATCAGGCGCTGCTGGCGTAAAAGCTGGTCGATGACAGACGGCGCCAGTTCCAGATAGCGTCCATCAATGTCCTTGACTAAGTAATCACCTGCTCCCAATTTCATGGCCTGAACAGCGATCTGTTCATCGCCAGCCCCTGTAATCATAAGAATTGGCGGCAGAGGGCCGCGTTCAGCCAAGAGGCGAATAACATCCAACCCGCTGTATCCAGGCATATTTTGATCCAGGGCGATAAGGTCATGGTGATCGGCGTTGTACATTGCCAGCCCACTTTCACCATCAAAGACCAGATCAACAACATAACCAGCCTGTTCAAGCTTTTTTTGAAAGAGGCGGGCGACTCCTCGATCATCTTCGATATATAACACGCAGTGAGGTCTGTGATTTGTCATGGTGCTTAGTCCCCATTGGACAATGTAACGCAGGACAAAAGCGAACCAAGTTTATGGATCACTTTACGAAACTGTTGATAATCTATCGGTTTAGTGATAAATATATTGCACTCCAACTCGTAACAGCGGGTAACAGACTGAGCGTCTTTCAGTACAACGATTGGATTCGTCACATTGGCGCGGCACAGATTTATTTCTACCAATCGCTGGTGGCCTGGATCATCCTCTATCATCAGAATAGTGGTCCTTTCAAAATGTGCTGTCATAGAGATCACCCCGGAAAAGAATTGGGAATCGAAAAAAAGAAGGTCGTACCCATGTCCGGCTTGGAATTAAACCAGATGCGCCCTCCATGCCGGCGGAGCAACACCTGTACATAAGCCAGGGCCATTCCCTCCCCCGCCACATCCTGGATTCCGCAGCGCCGGAAAGGCTCAAAGACTTTATGGCGCTCTTCTTCGGCGATCCCGCGTCCATTATCACGCACGAAAAAGGTCGTGTCATAACCTGTCGCCTCTCCCATGATTTCGATCTCGCCTGGATGGTCAGGTTTCAGATATAACACAGCATTCGTCAAGATATTGCCCATAATCTGGGTCATGGCTGTGCGATCAGCCAACACCGAAGGCAGGTAACCCACTTTCACCCTCACCTCTTTCTGTTTAATCTGGTAGGCCAGACTGTCAACGAGAACTTGAACTAATGCGGCCATATCTACTAACTCGATATTAAGTTCGCGGCGTCCCAGACGAGCCAGCCGCAGCAGGGCGCTGGTCAGGTCATCCATTCGCTCGACGGCGGCTTCGATGAAGCCCATCGCTTCGGGGATGTCGTTTTTTACAGCCTGAGTCAAGGCGGATGTTTGTGATTCATCCAGGTGGGCGAAGTCGCTTGCGTTCGTGGGGATAACCGCGAGGGCAGCATGAAGCTCTCCCGTGAACCCTTTGAGATTTATTAGGGGAGAACGCAGATCGTGCGAAACAATATGAGTGAATGTGCTGAGTTCATCATTGCTGGCTTTCAGTTCGGCGGTGCGTTCTTTGACCAACACTTCAAGGTGCTCATTCATCTCTCGCAGGGCGTATTCGGTCTCTTTTAAATCGGCAATGCTTTGTTGTAGGGCTTCCTGGGCATGTTGACGTTCAGCGATCTCGGTTTCCAACAGCCGGTTCGTTTGTTCCAATTCCCAATTGAGACGCCGGATCTCTCGAAGTTGGTAGGCTAACTCCTGGTTAGCAGTTTCGATATGCTCCGCCTGCCGCTTCACTTTGTTAGTCTTCTGGTAAAGATCAATGAACGCAGTTACTTTTGCTCTCAGTATTTCGGGGACAATCGGCTTGAATAAATAGTCTGCCGCGCCTAGGGCGTATCCCTTAAAGACCTGTTCTTCGCTGGGATCAATCGCTGTAATGAAGACGATGGGGGTATGCTTTGACCTTTCACGCCCTTTGATCAGTGACGCTATTTCGAATCCATCAATGCCCGGCATCATAATGTCGAGCAAAATAACTGCGAAATCCTGGTCTAAAGCATGTTTTAAGGCTTGTGACCCGGAATTCGCCTTCACTACATGTTGCCCCAGACCAGACAACATTTCTTCGAGTGCCAGTAAATTCTCCGGGCGGTCATCAACCAGCAGAATACTGGCCTTCTCAGAGTCTCTGAGGCCTGGTATATGGGGTGTCTTTTTCGGAATTTCAGCGACTCCGGCATGGTGCCGATTCATATCTTATCACCCGCTCTATTTTGGCTATGGGTACAGCCAGACACGCAGAAGGGAGAGCAATTGTTCGACCTCTACCGGCTTGGTGATGTAGGCAGAAGCTCCGGCTTCGAGACACTTTTCCCGATCCCCTTTCATGGCTTTTGCGGTAACAGCGATGATTGGTAACGATTTGAACTGCTCCATATTTCGGATGAAACGGAGCACCTGATAACCGTCGATACCCGGCATCATAATATCTAACATGACAATGTCGATGTCCGGCGTGTCTTGCAAGAGCCGAAGCCCTTCTTCACCATTTTCAGCATAGGTGACCTGTATCTGGTGGTGTTCTAACATACTAGTCATAGCAAAAATGTTGCGAATATCATCGTCAATAATCAAGACCTTCTTACCAGCCAGGATGCCGTTGTTTTTGCGTATCTGAGTTAAGAGATGCCTTTTCGGTTCAGATAGGTTGGCCTCGGCTCGGTGGAGGAACAGGGTGGTCAAGTCAAATAGTCGTTCAGGTGCCCCAATGTCTTTGACGATGATCCCCACAGCGTTGTTTTGGAGTTCGGCTTCTTCTTCGGGTGTCAGGTCTTTGGCTGTATAGATAATTACCGGACAGAGGTTCTTTTCTGCGCGCGCTTTGATTTGAGTGATCAGATCAAAGCCGGTCATATCGGGCAAGCCAAGATCAAGTACAAGACAGTCGAAATCCTGGCTTTCCAGAGCAGATAATGCCTCAGCCCCCGTACTGGCTGTTGTGATCTGGATGTCGTGATCGCCGATTAAAGCTATGATGTTGTTGCGTTCGATCTCGTTGTCTTCGATCAGCAGTAAATGACGCGTCGCGCGTTGATTGAAACGTTGGATAGCCTCCATCGTCTCAGCGAGCGCTTCTCTGGTTACGGGTTTAGCCAGGTGCGCCACAGCACCCTGCTGCGCGCTGCGCTGCCTATCATTGATCATCGAAACGATATAAAGCGGAATATGGCGTGTATCTGGATCATGTTTCAAACGATCTAAAACCGTCCAGCCATCCAACCCTGGCAATATCAAATCCAGAATAATGGCATGGGGTTTGAACTCGCGGGCGATTGCCAGTCCATCCGTGCCATTATCGGCGATAAGCACTT
>JACRBK010000089.1 GCA_016234525.1 Chloroflexota bacterium | reverse complement strand
CATTTCCCCCTGCGCACAGCCGCCCCATTGGAGGACAAATTCGACCTGGAAAAAGTGTCTCGCTTGAGCGAAGAAACCCACACGCCCTATGTCAACCTGCATCTTTCGCCCCGCGTAGATGATTTTTCTGGTATTGCGGGGGATACCAGTGATCCACATGATGCAGCGCTGATCACTCAGGTGATGATCGACAGCACGCAGCAGGCGGTCGATCGTTTTGGCGCGGAGCGGGTGATCGTAGAAAATGTGCCGTATCATGGACCGGGGCGAAAAGAAATGCGCCCTGCTGTCGAACCCGCTGCGATCCGCCGTGTGGTCGAAACTACTGGCTGTGGTTTTCTGTTAGACATTTCTCACGCCCGGCTGTCGGCGCGTAACCTGGGCATGGATGAATATGACTATCTGGAACAAATGCCCGGCGAACGTCTGCGCGAACTGCATGTGACCGGGATCGGCCTGGATCAGCAGGGCCGCCCCTGCGATCATCTGCCGCTAACCGATCTCGATTGGCCGTTTGTGGAGTGGGTGCTGGCGCGTATTCGAAGTGGGATATGGGCTGTCCCCTGGGTGATGTCGTTTGAGTATGGCGGCATTGGCCCCAAGTTTGAATGGCGCAGTGATACGGCAGTGATCAGCGAACAAGTTCCCCGGTTGTACGCCCTGGCGCATTCGGTTTAATGCGGTCTGAAACTATTTCATACTTTATTCGCCGCTAGCTGCCAAGTGCGATAGACTCATCAAGGTTAGTTCGCGATGTTTTAAGCAGGTTTCAATGCAGAATACAACTGATTTCGTGATGAGTACAATTCGCGCCGCCCACAATTTGACCATTGAATTCGATCTCACCACCTGGCGATTGGTGAATGGTTCGCGTTTACCGGATCACCCAGAGACGGCGCTGGCCCTGGTCGAAGCACACGCGACAGAAATTATCTGCCTGCCCGCTTTTGCCCATGCGCGCCAGCTTTATGCAGAACGTCTGGCTCCGCCCGATGTGGCGCGGGTCGTCGTAGGGTGGGCGGCAGAAACACGCAACTGGCATTTAGGGCTGCTGATGGCGGCTCGCCCCGAAACGGGCTACAAAACCCAGTGGTGCAGTCTGGCAATCTGGCCCAGCAGCGCCGCGTCCGACTTTGCCGAACCCGCCCGGCAGGCTGGACAATCGCTGGCTCAGTTAATCAACCGCCCGTTTTTTCTGGTCCCACCCCCTTCTGAACAACGAACGCGGCTGACCGAAGAGACGATTCCGCTGATGCCGACACGCCGCCTGGAACCGGCAGCGATAGAGCTTCCGACTCCACAGATCGAACTGCGCCAACCGCCGTTTGAGTTTGAAAATACTCAGATGTTGAGCGTGCCGCGTGGTTATGTGTGGCAGAAGCGCGCCCAATGGATTGTCGCCGCAGGCGGGCGGGCTATCGGGCTGTTGGTATTGGCCGGAGCGTTCCTGGTCTTGGGCTTTGGGACCGAAACCGCCGATCTCGCCGCTGTGAATCCGGGCTGGCTGCCGTTCTTAGGAATGGTGGTCGCCGTGCTGCTGTTTGGCCTGTCGCTGCAAACCTTTGGGCAGTTTTTGAACGTAACCGATGTGATTCTGGATACGACCATGCAAGAGGTACGCTGCCAGAACCGTCTGTTGGGCCGCGTGCGTTGGCGTCTGCCGTTTGAGTCGGTGGAATATGTGCTGCTATCGCACACGCCTGCCCAGCCGCAGGGCCGCAAAGGGTCGGATGGATCGATGAAAATCGCGCTGGAAGGCTGGCTGCACCTGTACGACGGCGAGAAGTTTTGGCCGGTAGCCGAACTGGGGCGCGTCGAAGGCGCATCGATGGATTGGACGAATGTCCGTGCGAGCCAGAAAAAACGCGGGCGTCGGCCAATCAGCCTGACCGAGTACGATACCCCGGCGCATCATGCCGCGCTGCGCACTGCCCGAATTATCCACACTGAAATTTGGCTGGATATACGCTAATGTCAGACTTTTTCTCACGCCCACTCAGCGGTCGTCAATCCACCCGGTTAATTTTGCTGGCGATCATTGTTTTTACCATTCCGTGTTACTGTTTGGGCGTGGTGATGCTGGCCTATGCGCCAGAAAAAGAAGAGACGACCAGAGCACAGCCCACACTACCAACTCTGGGCGGATCAACGCTGCTGCCGCTGACGTCGCCAACGATTACACCATTCCGCACCAGTACGCCGCTGGGCGGGCCGCTGGGGCCGACTCCGCCGCAGGTGTGGCTGCCCTCCAGCACACCCTTCAGATATGCGACCTGGACGCCGTATGTTGTCCCAACGAGTTTTCCGACGGTGACATCTGCGCCTACGCTGACCTTTGTGCCGCCTTCGGCAACTCTGCCGCCGTCCAGCACGCCAACGACGGCGCCGCTCGCGACCAATACCCAAGCACCTCCGGCGACCAATACCGAAGCGCCGCCCGCCACCAATACCGAGGTTCCGCCCGCGACCAATACTGAAGCACCCCCGCCGACTGAAGAACCTCCGCCCACGCAGGAGACTTTTTAAACCATGATGCTGGGCGCAGCAAGCCGCGCCCTTTAAAAATAATTGCATGAAGGACATTTATGTCATTCGATCTGAAAGCACATTTAAAACAACTCAGCGAAACTCCTGCCCCATCGGGTCATGAAGGGCCAGTGCGCGATGTGATTCGCGCTGCGTGGTCCCCGTTTGTAGACGAATTTGATACGGATGGCCTGGGGAGTTTGATCGCGATCAAACGCGGCAGCGGCCCTGAACCCCGCCGTAAGATCATGTTGTGCGCGCACATGGACGAGATCGCGCTGATTGT
>JACRBK010000565.1 GCA_016234525.1 Chloroflexota bacterium | reverse complement strand
TTTCTGCACCTCGTCGCGCTCGATCTTCGCCAGCCGCGCGAATTCGGCGGGGTGCGGCGTCAGGATCGTGTTGGGCGGGATCAGCGTGGTCCAGTCGTCCATGTCCGCCAGCAGATTCAGCCCATCCGCATCCAACACCAGCGGCGGCAGAGTGGTTGAATTATTGGCGTCGGCGGGTTTCTGGTCGGCTTCCATCGGCACAAAACCCATCGCCCGCGAATGCCGCAGTTCCTCTTTCGGTTGCAGCAGATCGCGCAAAAAGTCGCCAGTGACATCCTCGGTCCCAAAACCGGGGCCGAGCAGCAGCGCGGTATACCCTTCTAATTCTTTGCGCAGCACTTTGACGGCGGCTTCGTTCAGCACGCCCATATCGTGCGGCAGCAGCACCCACGTCGCTTCGGGCAGCATCGCCGCCAGCGTGGGGATGATGATCTGCGGTGCGCCGACCGTCACCAGTCCCGCGCCGACCCGGTAAGCCGCCGCCGCCGCGAGATAAGCCGCCCCGGTATAATTCAGGCTCCCAGCAGCGATCATCGCTTTGCCAAAGGTGCCCTTGTGGCTGTCCAGCGGGCGTTTGGGCAGGCGGGCATTCACATCGGCAGCCTCCACCAGCGTCAGGGTGATTTTGTCCAGCGCGGGCAGGCGTGCGGGCAGGCCGATATTCGCAATATGCAGTTTGCCTACCGCTTCCGCGCCGGGAAAAGCGAGCAAGCCCGGTTTCGCGGCGGCAAAGGTGACTGTTTCGTGTGCGTTGAGCGCGTGCGAATCCAGTTCGCCCGAATCGCAGTCTAGCCCGCTGGGGCAGTCCACCGCCAAAATGATCGGGCTGAGATCGAACGGTTCCGGCGGATCGGCGGGTGTGGTGTAGGGCGGGGCGGGGCGATCCGATTCGCGCAGGGCCAGCGCCTTACGCGCCGCCTGAAGGACTTTAATCGCCTCGCCCTTGATCGGCGGCTTGAAGCCGGTCCCGAACAGCGCATCGACCACCACATCGGCGTTCGCGACGAGATTTTGCAGCACGCGGTAGCCCTGCGCCTTGTCGTTTTCGGCATCGGCGATGAACACCCCGGCGTCTCTGGCGGCGGTGAAGACCGTATCGTCTTCGGCGCGCGGTTCGAGCAAAAACGCGCCCACCGTCGCCCCGGCGATCTCCTCTTTGAGCAGCCGCCCGGCGACCAACCCGTCGCCGCCGTTATTGCCCGGTCCGACCAGAATAGCGATACGCGGCTGTGCCCGGCCCGCCACCCATACTTTTACCCGTTCGGCGACGGCGCGCCCGGCGAGTTCCATCATGGCGGCGTAACTGTGGCCTTTCGCATCCGCCGCTTTTTCGACTGCTTTCATCTGTTCAGTAGTGACGATTTTTGCCATAGGTTCCAATCGTTTCGTGAAAAGAGATAGGGATAGAGGGGCGCTGTTTGTCGCGCCCTGCTGATGATCCGAATCAATAACTGTCCAAATCGACAAAATAGGCTCGCGCCGCACGTTCGAGCAGTTCTTTGGTGAGCGCAGGCGGCACATTGGCATAGCGCGAAATGTCGATAATCTGCTCGATCAGATCGCGGGGATGCACCGAACGCAGTTTGCGCTCCGGCTTGATATACCATTCTTGCAGCAGCCATGCCAGCGCTTTTTCGTCATAGGCGACGCGCTTGGCATCACATACTCGCTTGAAGATTTCGCGGAACTCGTCAAAGGTCGGATCGCCGACTTCGATCTTGTGTGGGATACGGCGCAAAAACGCCTCATCGACCAGATCGCCGGGGGGCATGTTGGTGCTGAATACGATCAACACATTAAACGGGATTTCGATCTTGCGCCCGGTGGAAAGCGTCAGAAAGTCCACGCGGCTTTCGAGCGGTACGATCCAGCGGTTGAGCAGATCACGCGGGCGGACTTGCTGGCGGCCAAAGTCGTCGATCAGGAACATGCCGCCGTTGGCTTTCAGTTGAAACGGCGCTTCGTAATATTTGTTGATCGGGTCATAGACCAGATCGAGCGTTTCGAGCGTGAGTTCACCACCGACCATGATCACCGGGCGGCGGATGCGCACCCAACGCTGATCGCGGCGTTCGCCAGTGGCGGTGGATCGCTGGCGCATGTTCTCATCTTCGGGGATCAGTTCGTGGTTCACGTTGTCAAACACGCGGATCACCTGCCCGTCCACGTCTACGGCATAGGGAATCCACATCGGATTCCCCAGGATCATCCGCCCGACGGCCTGCGCGATGGTCGTTTTACCGTTGCCGGGAGGCCCGTACATGAAGATCGCTTTGCCGGAGTTCACCGCCGGTCCGACCCGCCCGTACATATCCTCATTGATGATCAACCCTGACAGCGCTTTATCCAGGTGTTCGCGGTGGACAGCCAACCGCGCCCGCGACTGTTCTTTCATGGAACTGACATATTGGTTCAGCGTAACCGGACACGGCCCCGCATATTGGGTGCGGGCGAGCGCCTCATGCGCTTTTTCGATGCCCTTCATGCTGATGGCGTATTCAAACGCGCCCGAACCCAGGCCGCTGCCGCCCCGGACCTCGACGAGTTTTTCACGCTTGAGACCTTCCATCACAATATCAACGACGTTCGTAAACGGTAGGCACATCTGGTCGGCGATCTGCGTGCCCGAAAGATAACCGCCGAAATACAGGGTTTTGATCGCCAGATCGGAAAGAATACCCATATTTAACCCGGTCTCTGGAATCGTGCGGACCGGCGACGGCACCCAATCGGGTCTTCTGATCTGGCCGGTGCGCGGTGGTGCGGAGGGATTCATAGTCATGGCCGAAACTCCCCTAACACGTTGAATAAACGGATAATATCTTCTTCATTATTATAACAATGTGACGAGATTCGGATATACGGCCAGCGCTCTTTGTCCCAATGTTTCATCACCCGGACGTGATGAGCGTGCAGGTGGTTCACCAGGGCGTTTGCTTCGGCATCGGCGCGGGCTTGATCTTGAGTATCACCTACTCTAAA
>JACRBK010000564.1 GCA_016234525.1 Chloroflexota bacterium | reverse complement strand
TTAGACGGCAGATTGACTGCCAAACATAAAGTAAAATTTGTAATGACCCCGTATTCTAAAAAAATCGAGAATAGAAACATTCAGAAAAATGATTTTAGCCCTATGTTCTATTATATCGAATATACGTTCTGTTGTCCAATACTTGTAATGGAGATGGCAAGGAGAAATAGGGTAAAGTTTGAGGCTGCCGCGCGCCTACGAAAAAAATGCCCGGCTGCGGTCTATTCTCCCCCCTTTCTCTGCGCGAGCAGGGAAAGGGGGGAGCGATGCGCAGCATCGACGGGGGATAGGGGTAAACTATTCGACTGTCACACTCTTCGCCAGATTACGCGGCTGATCGACATCCGCGCCGCGCCATACGGCGATATGATAGGCCAGCAGTTGCAGCGGGATCACGCTGATCAGCGGGCTGAGCAGCGGCGGCGTCTCCGGCACATAGATCACATGATCGGCTTTCTGCCGGATCAACTCGTCGCCATCCGTCGCCAGCGCGATCACGATCCCACCGCGCGACTTGGCCTGCTCCACCTGGCTGAGCATTTTGTCATAAACCGAGTCTTTGAGCGTGATCGCCAGCACCGGCATATGTTCATCGATGAGGGCAATCGGGCCGTGTTTCATCTCCCCGGCGGGATACCCTTCGGCGTGGATGTAGCTGATCTCTTTCAGCTTGAGTGCCCCTTCGAGCGCAATGGGATAGTTGATGCCGCGCCCCAGGTAGAGGAAATCGGTGTAGTGGTAAAGCTGCGCGGCCAGTTCTTCGACCACTTTTTCGCGCTCTAACACCTGCCCGACCAGATCCGGCAGGCGGGCGAGGTCTTGCAGGTGGGCGATCATTTCTTCCGAGGTGAGTGTGCCGCGCTGCTGCGCGAGATAGAGTGCCAGCAGATATTGATCGGCGATGCTGGAGGTAAACGCTTTGGTGCTGGCAACGCCGATCTCTGGCCCGGCCTGCATGGTGATGAACCCATCTGAGAGGCGCATGGCCTGGCTGCCGATAGCGTTGACGATGCTCCACAGCCGCGCGCCCTTGTTCCGCGCTTCTTCCATCGCGGCGAGGGTATCCACCGTTTCGCCGGACTGGGTGATCGCCAACACCGCGCAGTCTGAGTCGAGGATCGGATCGCGGTAGCGGTATTCGCTGCCGTAGTCCACCTCTACCGGGATGCGCGTCAGTTCTTCGATCATAAACTTGCCCACTAACCCGCTGTAAGCACTGGTCCCACAGGCAACGGTCACGATCCGTTTGAGGCGCTTCGCCTCTTCGGGCGAGATCGTCAGATCGCCGAGTTCAATCCGGCCATGTTGAAAATCCACGCGCCCGCGCAGCGTGTCGGTCAGGGCGCGGGCCTGCTCGTGAATCTCTTTTTGCATGAAGTGTTTGTATTCGCCGCGTGCCGCGCTCACCGGATCCCAGGGGATGTTATGCAGTTCGGCGTCTACCATCGCGCCATCAAGCGTTTGGACCTGATAGGCGTCGCAGGTCAGTGTGACCATCTGGCGGCTTTCCAAAAAGACCATGCGCCGCGTGTGTTCGAGGATCGCCGGAATGTCTGAGGCGATAAACATTTCCTGATCGCCGATGCCCAGCGCGACCCCGCCCGCGTTGCCAATCCGCACCGCGACCAGACGATCCGGCTGATCGGCAGAGAGGACGACAATCGCATGAGCGCCGCGCAGACGATGCGCTGTCCGGCGGGTGGCTTCGGTGACATCACAGCCCGCGTCGATCTCGCGCTGGACGAGATGCACAATCGTTTCGGTGTCGGTATCTGAGGCAAACTGGATGCCCTCGGCTTCGAGTTCGGCGCGCAGTTCGCGAAAATTCTCGACGATGCCGTTATGCACAACCACCGTTCGCCCGCTGGCGCTGATATGAGGGTGCGCATTGCGCGAACTGGGGACGCCATGTGTCGCCCAGCGCGTGTGCCCGATCCCGATCCGCCCGTTGAGTGGTTCCTCGCCCACCAGCCGGACCAGATTCCCCAGTTTGCCCACGTCGCGGCGGATGGCGATCTCGCCTTTTTGCATCACCGCAATTCCGGCGGAGTCGTACCCACGATATTCCAGCCGTTGCAAGCCGTTCAAAATGATGGGGGTCGCGTCACGCGGCCCGATATAACCCACGATTCCACACATGGTAAAATTTCCTCCCAAGAGGGTATGGCAGATCAACAGGCGCAAGCCAACAGGCAGGCGCAGTTCACTGCTTATCTCAAGACAGATGGGCTACTCCCGCGTGGATTTGGGCCGCTGTTGCCTGCGGTCTTTGTCACGGGGTCAAGTTGGGAGGGTCAGACGAGGACGGTAGTGGCGTCCTGGCGGCATCCGCAGATTCATCGATTTTCCCCCGGTCAGGCCGGGGTTAATCTCACCTCGCGGTGAGAAACCGCCACCTCGTTTCCCCGCGCCGCCGAATCGTTCATGGGCGGGGCAGGGCCTTGCGCTAGTGTCCCCTCGTTGATGCGGTATAGGCCGTCCTCCTTAAATGCTTACTTTGTAGGGGGAGGGTTTGCCTGCTTAAATTGGGCAACACCCCTACAAAAAACCGATGGGTGGAGTATAACGAGAACTATCGAATCTGGCTAGCCATCAATTCGGAGGTTGGTCAGTTTGACGGCGAATTTCTTCACGCGCCCAGGCCAATGCTTTTTCGAGGGTGGCGAAATGTTCGATCTGTATCCCTAACATCTGGTTGATTTTGCGCACGCCGATCTCAATCAGCGGGTGATCGCCGATCATGGCCGGGCGAATGCGCGGGTCCAGCGGCGAACCTTCGGGGTGGTGGGGCATATCGTGAGCCATTAACAAAAAATCGCTGTATTTCACATCGTGTTCGCGTAGATCGGCGATCACAACCAATAGGCCGCCAGTCGCAGCAGCGATGCTGGCCACCTGAGACTGCACACTACGCAGACTGCTGAGACGATCCTCCAGGTTGAGGTCGAATTGAAGAATGAGGATCGGTTCACCCGCCAGTCGGGTTACAGTACAAGGCATGATTGAGTTCTTTCACACTTACGCCGCTTCACATCTAACGATTCACAGGGGGCAGCGCCAATGATGGAACAGCGTGTGAGAGGTCGTTATCAAACTTTGTTAGCGCATCTTCGAGCGATACGAATTGTTTCATGTGCAGCCCTAGGTCTCTATCCATACGCCGGATCGCGATCTCGATCAAGGGATGCGTGCCGATAACCGCCCACCGCGCCAGCGGCGACCGAAATGCTTCCGGCTTATGCTGCGCCATCGCCTGAGTCCCTAGAATTACATCGCTGAACGATAAGTTCAACTCGCTGGCATCAATCCAGATATGAAAAGATTTGTCCGCCTGCGTGATGATCTGAGTCAGTTGGTGGTTGACCATGCGATAACTACTCAGATAGTCCTCGACCGGGACTTCGACGGCGACCCATAAAATAGGGCGGTTGGGTAGTTGAGTGATAACAAAAGCCACGTTTTGGCGCTCCCGAAATCAAATGGGCTGTTGTCTGAATCTATGGCAGTCCAATTCTAACCAGGTAGGCGAGCAGAAATGTGTAGTGAAAGTTAGAATCGACTTATAATGTCAGGGAACACACACACTTCTATACCCAAAATTGTAGTCAACTGCCAGTTTGTTTAACTTACGTTCGTGTAGGCGAACAAAGGCTAAATGGCTTTATTGGAAATCAAGTGAACCTCACTGAAGCAACCCACCGTATAACGGTTTATCTACAGTATACAAAGAGAGAATGTAAATTGAATTAAAGAAAAGTAAAGTATTTGTGCGGATTTGGACAGCAGCTTACGCTTTTGTAAACGGGTGAAGGTAGATCGATGAGCGAAAAATTGGTGCAATGCCTGATCGTGATCGGGGATGCTTTACAAGCGGTGTCGTTGGATCGTTTGCGGCAGCGGGGCGGTTGGGATTGGGATTTGTTCGACGAGGTATTGGCGAGGGTTGAGCAGCAAACGCCGCAGTTTCAAGCGCTGCTGGTGACATTTTTGTGCAGCCCAGAAGCACGCCGCGCCGATCAGGTGGCGGCCCTGCTGGCGGTGGATCGTCTTTCGGCGGCCTATACCTATTGGACGCGCCTTTTTCCGCCGCGCCAGAATCACGATGATTCGATGTTTGTGTTGAGTCTGCTGCACGATCTGAGCGAAAAAGTGGAACACGCTATCCGCGTGATCGCGCCGCCCGCTGAGTGATGGAGAGGCTGGCGTAAGAGGCTGTTTTCCCGGTTGATCGGATGCACCCCTATTCCGCTGATCCCCTGTGTCCCCTCTCCACAGCGAAGCGCAGTCGGGAGGGGACACAGGGGTGGGGCTAAAAACGGGGCGACGCGGCGCCTTGCCCCTACGATACTTTTATACTGAGGGCTGAAAGCCGATCACTGAAAACGGTCAGCTTATTTTGGCTGAAAGCTGAAGGCTGAGCGCTGAAAGCTGATTTTCTTCTGCGCCAGGCAGACGAGCCTGCATACTCCAGGGGCCGGTCCAGACGATCTCTACATTCGCCAGGTGGCCGCGCCAATCGCGCGAATCGTCGGTGAAAAAGACGAGTTTATTCTGCGGCGTGCGCCCGCGCCATTTGCCCTGGTGTTGATCCTCGACCAGCACTTCCACCGTTTGACCTAAGAAACGCTGGTTGATCTCCGCGACGACCTGTTCCTGCAACGTTTCCAACACCGCCAGACGGCGTTTTTTCTCGTCGCCCGGCACATCGTCGGGCATGGTGCGCATACTGACCGTGTGGGGGCGCGGGCTGTAGCGTGCGAGGTGGACTTTATCGAGTTTGAGTTCCGCCAACAGGCGGTGCGTATCTTCGAACTGCTCCGCCGTTTCGCCAGGGAAACCCACGATCACATCGCAGTGAATCGCCACGCCGGGAACACGTGCGCGGATGGTGTCGATCAGGCGGCGATATTGATCCACCGTGTAACCGCGCCGCATTCGGGCCAGGACTTCATCGTTTCCCGCCTGCACCGGGACTTCGATCTGCGGCATGATACGCGGCAGTTCAGCGACCGTATCGAGCAGTTCGGCGGTCATCCAGTTCGGGTGGCTGGTCAGGAAACGAATACGATGGACCGCTTCTTCTTCGGCGACTTGATGAACGACGCGGAGAAGCTGCGCCAGATTCGGTCCATCCGGCACATCCTTCCCATAACGATCCACGATCTGCCCCAGCAGAGTGATCTCGCGCACCCCCTGGCGGGCGAGGCTGCGCACATGCCCGACAATCTCACCGACCGGGCGTGATTTTTCGATGCCCCGGCGGTAAGGGATGATGCAGAAAGTGCAGGCGTGCGAACAGCCATACACGACCGGCACATGCGCGCTGACCAGCGATCCGCGTTCGTGATCGGGCAGGAGCAGCGCGCCATCATCGGCGGCATCTTGCAGGGTATCGCGGGCGGCGCGTTCGGATTCTTCCAGCACGCGCAGATCACCCTCGTCTCTGCGGTGGCGCAAAAAGTCAACCATCGGCTGCGGATCGGAAGGGGGCAGAAAAACATCGACCTGCGGCAGTTTTTCGCGCAGCCGCAGTGGATCACGCACGCCGACCAGACAGCCCATCAGCCCGATAATTTTATGGGGATGGGTGCGTTTGAGGCGGGCCAGTTCGCCCAGCCGCCCATAGGCTTTATCCTCGGCGGATTGGCGCACCACGCAGGTGTTGATCACCAGAATATCGGCGGCATCGGGATCGGCGGCGGCATGGTGGCCCAAGCGTTCCAGTTCCGAGGCGAGCCGTTGAGTATCGGCCACGTTCATTTGACAGCCTAGTGTCCAGATATGGTAGTCCATTGTTTTTCCTCAGCGATCGGCTAACCGGCTGTGTCTTTCCTTAACGCGCACGCGGCGCGGGATGTTCGGGCGAATAATCTAGATAGATTCTTATTAAACCACAGAGTCGGCGGATCGCCCAGGTGGAGTTTGGACGAACAAGAGCGGCCTCACCCCCTACCCCCTCTCCAACCGAGGTGGAGAGGGGACCGCGTGTCGGATGTGGTGGAGATTCAGGGAAAGCCGCGTGCCGGGCATGGCGGATTATTCAGGGGGAGGTGTGGTTGATTGGGTAATTTGATCTACGACGTCTTTGAGGGATTTGAGAATCTGTTCGTTGGTGAAGCGCAGCACGCGCAGCCCCAGGGTTTCTAAGATTTCCTGGCGTTCAGCGTCGGCGTTTGGTTCATCGTGGATGAGGCCATCGACTTCGATCACGAGGTGGGCTTCGGCGCAGAAAAAGTCAACGATGAAGCGGTCGATGGTATGTTGGCGGCGGAACTTCAGCCCGGCGACCTTCCGGTTACGGAGGCGCTCCCAAAGTACCTCCTCGGAATTGGTGGGGTCGTGGCGCATAGTGCGGGCGGTGGGGGTGTTCTGTTTACGGCGCATGGGAGAGGGAGATTTAGGGGTAGGAGGCATGAGAACGGCCTTTCAGGCTCTTCTTCTGATCGGATTTTGATTTTATAACAATATAGTCATATACAGTTCTATCATTAACTTGGCCCTGCGGTAAATGAACTTTAGATTCATAATGTAATCTTGTTGATATTCTAATCATTGACTCCCTTTCGAACTTATGCTACGCTGTATTAGAACGAGCGGTCGGTTTTCAGAGAAAGGTAGTGATGCAAAGAGATATTCTCCTAAAGCCAGCAAAAAAAGCTCTATACTCAAGTAAGTGTGAAATTGTCGGTCCCCGCAATAGTAGTCAAGCCACCACAGCAGGTATCACAGTCACAGCTTCTACTCCTCTTCCACCACTTTCCAGGTTGGGCCAGAAATGTCGTTTTATCAATCTCCCCAAACGAAATTCAAGTAATGGAGTAAACAATGTACAAAACCGGCGATCTTGCACCGCTGACCGCGAGTTATCGCTTCGTCCGCTACACTGATGGAACAGTAACTCCTGCACCAACCGCTCAAGAGAGAATAATCCAGCTAACTCAAGGGGAAACGTTCCCCCCTATACGATCCTGCAATAAGGGTGCCTGGTGGCAGGTATCATAGTTTAAAGTGGAGATAAAGAAATGCCTGATGACGATCTGAAGACTCCTGGGCAAAAAGCGCCGGAGTCCGGCCAATATGAAATAGTCGGTCCACGTGGTGGAGATGCTGGTGGTCAAGAACGCACAGTAGTAAAAGGCAAAACGCTTCCACCAACTCCAAAGCCTGATCAAAAGTATCAAATCGTGGATAAAACGAACACTAAAGGGAACTCGCCCAAGAAAAAATAGAAAATCACTCCTGATCTTCCGGCGCGCGGTCCCCTCTCCAACTCTGTTGGAGAGGGGGTAGGGGGTGAGGCCGCTCTACACCACGCCCCGCCATAGAACACGCCTCCCCTTTCTCTGCGTAGCGGGGAAAGGGGCCGGGGGATAGGGGTAAAATCACCCCATCTCCGCCCAGTTCTGACCCGCTTTCGCATCGGCGACCAGCGGCGCATCGAGTGTGAACGCGCCCTCCATCACCTCGACTACCAGCGGTTTCACCGCCGCCAGTTCGTCATCCGGCACTTCGAGCACCAATTCGTCATGCACCTGCAAGATCAGCCGCGCGCGGTAATGACGTTCGCGCAGTGTCCGCGCGAGATTAATCATGGCGATCTTGATAATATCGGCGGCGGTTCCCTGGATCGGCATATTGATCGCTTCGCGCTCGGCGGACTGCCGCATCTGGAAACTGACCTTCTGCCCGGCGTCTGGTTTCAGCAGCGGGAAATAGCGGCGGCGTCCGAGCAGCGTTTCGAGATAACCCTGGTCGGCGGCCAACTGGCGCGAGCGATCCAGATAGGCGCGCACGCCGGGAAACTGCTGGAAATAATGCGT
>JACRBK010000575.1 GCA_016234525.1 Chloroflexota bacterium | reverse complement strand
GATCCCCACCACGCCGATCACCCCTTGCCCCGTTTTAAGCGGCAGATAACGCGCATCTGCTGATGCCAGGGTATTCGTGCCTAATCCGGCCCCCTGCCCCTGCCGAAAGACCCACAGCGCTACGGCATAACCGTCGGGATCGCTGGAAAACTGCGAACTGCGCGCACGCAGCGCGAGCAAATCCCCTTCCATCAGAAACACCGCCGTTTCACAGTTGAATAATTCACTGATATGGCGTATCCCTGTCTGCACGACGGAATCCTGGTTGACAGCAGTAGCCAGATCACGACTGAGATCGTACAGGGCGGCGGTATGGGTTTCACGCCGTCGTGCTGCCTCCGCCTGTTCGCGTTCGCGTACCGCCAGCGTGCTGACCACCAGCCCCACTGCCAACAGCCCGAAAAAGGTCAAAATGTACTGCGCATCGGCAACCGCAAACGTCAGGTGGGGCGGCACAATAAAAAAGTCAAACGCCAGCACACTGAGCACGGCGGTTAAAACAGATGGCCCACGCCCCCAACGGGTGGCCGCCACAACAACCGCCAACAAATATAACATGACCAGATTGGTTGGCTCGATGACCACGCGGATCGGCTGCCCGATAACCGACATCAACGCGACCAGGCCGATTCCATAAATATACTGCCGCCAGGCGTAGCGGGACGCACGGGCCGCGCGCAAAACAGGTAAGGAAGGCTCGACCGTAGCCCGAATGACATAAACATCAATTTCTTCGCTGTGATGAATAATCTGATCGACGACCGATCCGCGCAGAAAGTCCGACCAACGCGCGCCCGGTGACTTGCCCACGATGATTTTGGTCACATTATGTGAGCGCGCGTAAAACAAGATCGTATCAGCAACAGATTGGCCGGGAACGGTGACGGTTTTGGCGCCCAATTCTTCGGCCAGCCGCATCGTCCGCGCGACGCGATCCCGGTCGGCTTCGGACAGGTGGGCATGGCGGGGAGTCTCTACATACAGGACAAACCACTTAACATCAAGCTGAGTCGCCAGTCTGCGCCCGGTGCGTACCAGCCGCTCGCTGAGCGGATTGGCGCTGATACAAACCAACAGACGGTCGGTGGCGGCCCAGGTATGAAAGATCGAATGAGCTTTTTTGTAGGCCCGCATTTGATCATCCACCTGTGCGGCGGTGTGCCGCAGCGCCATCTCTCGTAAAGCGGTCAGGTTGCCAGGGCGGAAGAACTTTTCAATGGCATGAGCGGCCTGACCGGGGACATACACCTTACCTTCGCGCAGGCGGCGAATCAGTTCGTCGGGCGGCAGATCGATCAGTTCGATGCTGTCCACCATATCCATGATGCGGTCGGGAACTGTTTCACGTACCGTCACCCCGGTGATCTGCGCCACGACATCATTCAAGCTTTCCAGGTGTTGAATATTGACCGTCGTATAGACATCAATTCCCGTCGACAGCAGTTCCTCAACATCCTGAAACCGTTTGACATGGCGCACCCCTGGCGTGTTGGTGTGGGCCAGTTCATCCACCAGCACAAGCTGCGGTCGGCGGGCCAACACGGCATCAAGGTCCATTTCGGCCTGAAACAGTCCCCGGTACTCAAGCTGTCGTCGTGGGATCACTTCGAGGTTGTGCAGCAGCACTTCGGTCTCGACACGCCCATGGGTCTCGGCATAGCCTACTACCGTGTCGATTCCTTCCGCGCGGCGCTGGTGAGCAGCTTCGAGCATCGCATAGGTCTTGCCCACGCCTGCCGCATAACCGAGAAAAACCTTGAGTTTGCCGCGTGCCTGCCGTGCTTCTTCGGCCTGGACGTGCGCTAACAGTTCGTCAGGATCGGGACGCTGGGGTTCGTGTGTCATCGTACAGCCTGTTCTATACCACTACACTAACGCTGTACTCATTATTCCACGTTTATTTCATCTAGCGCCAGAGTCAACGATCACCCCAAAACCTGTTAATCCGGTGTTTCGTGGCGATAAAACGAGGTCACGTGCTTAAAATGCGCCTGCGTGTTCGTGGGGAACTCTGCCGTGCCATATACGGCGGGATCGCGCCGTTGTTTCTGGTAGGCTTCAGCGTCTATGTCTTGCAGGGCGGCGGCATTGGACTTGATCCATCCTCCTACCAGGACATAGATAACAACGATGGTCCCCAAAAGGATGATCTTATGTTCCGCGGGAGAAACATGAAGTTTATGCCCCAGCACCAACACAGCGGCAACGACCAGCAAGATCAAATAGAGTCTGTTCCAACGTGGTCCGCGATTTCGATTTGAGCGCATCAGTGTGCTCCTGAGTTGATCCCAACCCAACCAATATAAGTCAGCGCAATGATCGTAGCTGGATTAGCGTCAATGGTGTGTCAAAGAAATCGGGGAAAGGATCAAGGAAATATCAATATCGGAGCAAAAACGGCCCCAGGAGCGTTACTGAGGCCGTCGATAGCACAATCAAAGGGGTCGGTTAAAGAATGCTGTTGAATAAGCCCACGGGCTGGCTGGTATGGCCGGGGAACACCTGGCTCAGGTCCGTCCGCCCCGCGCGCTGAAGCAAAATTTCGCTCAGCACATCACGGTAATCTGTCGTGATCTCCAGGTCGCCATCGGCTAGAAAATTCGCGTTCAACCCCGGCCATTGAGCGTGAACCGGACCATCAGTGACCTGCCCGTTCATCACCCACATAACACCGCCGTGACCATGATCGGTCCCACCCGCCCCGTTTTCCTGGACGCGCCGCCCAAACTCGGACATCACCACCACCGTCACCCGGTCGGAGTAATCCAGCAGATCGTCATGAAAAGCGCGTAGATTCTCGGCGAATTGCACCACGAGGCCGGGGAAGATGCCCGCCCCCTCGTGAACGGTAATCCCCTGCGTGATGTGTGTATCGAAATTCCCCAGGTCGATACAGGCCACTTCCAGGCCGACATCGGCTTTAATCAACACGGCGGTTTGTTTGAGCGCGCGGCCAAAGTCGGAGGAGCGGTAGCGCGCATCGTGGGCCGGGCGATAGGCGTCTACATCAATACGCCGTACCGTTTCGAGCGTCTCTAGCGTGGCTTGCGCCGCCGCCTGGATCGGGCCGTCGCTGTTCTGGTACATCATCGCCAATGCTGCCGTCATACGATCTACTTCGGCAGCGCTGCCATGCAGATGATAGTCAGCAATCGAGCGAAACGCGTTCGCCGAAACATACCCGCGCAGGCTGGTACTCAGTTTTTCATCCCAACCGATAGCCCGCAGCGGTGAATCCGTCGCTGAGGATGTCACGGCGAGATGCCGCCCCAACCACCCCGAACTTGCGCCGCTTTTACCGTCTGTACCTCGTTCGAGCAGATCCATCGCCTCAAAGTGGCTGCGCGAAACGTGCGGCGCGCCGCAGGCATGAATGGCTTTGAGATGCCGGGCGGTGAACAATTCGTGCAGCGGTTCCATATCCGGGTTGAGGCCGAAAAAGTCGTCCAGGCGTAACACGCGCCCCCCGTCCCGGCTGTCAGGGCGGGGTATCGCCAGGGTACGGCGGGCGCGGTAATAATCGTCATCCCCATAAGGCACGATCATATTCAGGCCGTCAGCCCCACCCCGCAGAAAAATGCAAACCAACACATCACCCGGTACACCTTCGCGGGCAAAAGCAAGGCGCGGCATCCAACTCGGCCACAACGATTGCATCACAGTGGCAGCGGCGGCAGCAGCAGAAAATTTAACGAAATTACGGCGAGTTAAGCGTGAGTTGTCCATAGTTGTCCTCATTTCACACTCTGTGTTTTGGGGTCCCTGAGTACAATCGCCCTACGTCTAGCGCCATTGAAACGCCGGGCTGGCGGCTAACAATCCGAGGGTTTCGACGCGCTGGCGGCCCGTCAGCCGGGAATAGGCCGGAACTATGCCGCTGGGGAAAGCATATTCGACCAACACCTGTTGATCGGCGGCATCCAGATCGCGGCTGAGAAACAAGCGCCCAAAAAACTGAAGCCATGTCGTCTGGCTGCCGCTGGCGTCACCCGCTTTTGCCAGTTCGTCTAAGTCTACATCAACGCCGGGCAGTCTGTCGCCCAACACATCCAGCGCCAGGTTCCAGCGCCCCAACATATTCCCGCTCCACTCCACCGCCGTATCAGGATAACCATCCGGCGTGGGCCAGGCGAAGGGACGGTGTCCCAGGCGATCTAGGCGCTCAATGGCATCTGCATCCCCGTCATAACTTGCGCCCAGGGCGCGGATCAGCGAGACGAGCAGTTCAAAAGGCCGCTTGAGCTTAGGGGCCGCCGTCTCAAAGTCGGGATGGGTCAGCAGGGCGCGCACGACAGCACGAATATCGCCGTCAGTTGCCTGCCAGCTTGCAACGCAGGAGTCGATCACACCGGCGGGCGGGTCGTCACTGATGAAACGGCGCGCGAGTTTCGTACACACAAAACGTGCTGTGTTGGGATGATCGATCAGGATATCTAATACCCGGTCGCCAT